>CAITNQ010000101.1 GCA_903893785.1 uncultured Gemmatimonadota bacterium | reverse complement strand
GTGAATCGCGACCGGTGGCCAGCCGTCCGAGGCGCCGGATTCAGGCCGGCCCGGGCCGCAGCCGGCCCGACGGCGGCCGATCGGCCGGGAGCGACGGGCGCGCGGCGGCCCGGATGGGCAGGCACCACCCGCACGCGAGCGAGTCCGGCCAACAGGCCGGGTGGGCGCTTCGGCCCCTGACGGCAGTCGGGCCGGCGGGGTGTCACCCCGCGATGGGGTTGGCCGGGGCCGACGGCGGCGCGGCCGGCAAGTGCATCCAGAAGGTGGCGCCCACACCGGGCCGATTCACCAGGGTCAATGAGCCGCCGTGTTTGACCACGATCTCGCGCGCGATGGCGAGACCCAGGCCTGTTCCCTTGCCGACATCTTTGGTGGTGAAGAACGGGTCGAAAACGCGGTCGACGATATCAGCCGGCACGCCGCCGCCGTTGTCCTCGACGCCCAAGCACACCTCGGCTGAAGTGTCACCGGCTTTGGCGAGCATGCGGACCAGGGGTCGCCAACCTGACTCGGCGCGGCCACCGTGCGCAATCACAGCATCACGGGCGTTGGCGAGAAGATTGAGTACCACCTGCTCGATCTGGTTAGCGTTGCCGAGTACCCTGGGCACTTCGGCGGGTATGTCGACAGCCACCTCCACTCCATAAGACCGCAATTGGGCCCCGACGAGCTTGAGGGCACCGTCAATGACCTCGGACAACCGGACCGCAGCGGGCTCAACCTGACTGGTGTCGCGAGCAAAGGTTCGCATGTGGTCAACAATGCTGGTGATGCGGTCGACCTGGCCGACGATATCGCCCAGGGTCTCGATGGTTTCCTGGCCCGAGGTCGACCACCCCTGCCGGATCCCATACAGCAATCCCTCGGCAAAGGCGCGGATTCCGTTCAGCGGCTGGTTGAGCTCGTGGGCCACGCCAGCCGCCATCTCGCCCAGGGCGGTCAGGCGGCGGACCTCCAAGGCCTGCACGCGTTGCTGCTCCACTTCTGCCGCCAGGCGCTGTCGCTCGGTAATGTCGAGCAGGCGGCGCTGCGCTTCGCTAAGCACCGGTGCGAAGCGCTGCAGGGTGGCCGTATCGGCTTCGCTGAAGGCGTTCTCCCGGGCACTGCTGACGGACAATGTGCCGTGCGAGAACGGCACATCGACTACCGCCCCGACGAGCGCGGTATCCAACTCGTCGGCCATGCTGGCGATATCCCCCCGCGTGGGGCGGTACACGGGCTGCCCCGACAGAAGGGCCTGACGCATGGCCGGCCACAGGCGGGGATAGGACTCCTGCACATGCTCGCCTTCGGGAGTCACGTGATGGAACGTGGTCGTGCCCCCTTGGAGATCGATGACGGCCACGGCGCAGGCATCGAAGGGCGAGATCATCACGCGGAGTTCGGTCTGCAGCGCCACGAAAACGCGGCCCCAGTCGGCCTCGAGGTTCATCTGCAGCACTTCGTTGCGCACCCGTTCGAGCGCCAGCCCCAGGCGGACCTCGGCCTGGACCCGCCGCCGTTCGGTGACGTCGCGGACCACGCTGAGTACATGGGGCTCGCCGTACAGGGTGATCAGTCGTGACGACATACTGCCGATAAACGGCACGCCACCACGCCGATTGAAGTGGCCGTCAGGCAGGTCCACGGCGCCGTGGACGCCCAGACCCTCCACCACCCGTTGGCGAGCCACCGGGTCGTGCCACAGGCCCAGCCCGGTGGTGGTCTGGCCGATGGCTTCGGTCCGTTGGTAACCGGTCAGCTCGAGGAAAGCCTGGTTGACCTCCACCACCAGGCCATCACTGGCACGGGTGATCAGCGTCGCGTCGGGGCTCGCGTCGAAGACTTTCTGGAAACGGTCCCGCGCTTCGCGTTCGCGCTCTTCTGCCTCCAGACGGGCGGTGATGTCGCGCGACACCCCCACCACCTCAACGCCCCCGGCGGCGTTGAACAGGAGCGTGGTAGTGGCCTCGGTGCGCACTACGGAACCGTCGCGGCGCGGTTGGTCCACGCGGTCGATGGAAGTGACCTTGCCTCCCTGGGCCCGCAGCCGGGCGATGTTGCGCCCGAGGGCCTCGGCCACATAGCGGGCGGATTCCTCCGTAAGGGCAGCCGACAGCGGCGCCGCCATCACCTCCTCGGCCGTGTACCCGCGCAGCGCCAGGACGGATGGGCTGACGTAGGTGAAGCGGCCGGCCGTTACGTCGAGGACCCAGATGACATCCCCGGCGTGCTCGGCAATGAGCCGGTACCGGGCCTCAATATCGCGCAGCGCCTGTTCGGTCTGGCGACGAGCGGCCAGGTCGTCCTGCAACTCGCGGTTGAGGCGCTCCAGATCGCGGGTCCGCTCCTCGACCACCAATGAGAGCCGCTCGCGCTCCGCGTGCAGAGCTCTGACCATGGCATTGAAGGCTTCAACCATGGCGCCCGCTTCGGCACTGGCTGGGATGGGCAGCGGGTCCAGCGAGGCCGCCCCAGCGGCCAGTCGTGTTGCCCGCTCGCGCAAACGGTCGATGGGCCGGAGCAACAACGCGCGGGCCAACCAGAGCTGAGCCAGGCAACACAGGCCACCGATGCCCAGCAGCGTCCAGCTCAGCCCCCAACCTACCGGCGGGGGTTGAGTTGCTCTGTCCTCGCCCAGTTCATGGGCGGTCCACAGGGCCAGCAGGGCCGCCAGGGCGGCCACGCCGACGACGCCCACCCACCAAGACCAGGCAAGCCAGCGTCTCGATCGTGGCGACCGGCTCATGTCGTCTCGGGTTGCTGCGGCGACCAACGGCATCACCCTTCCAAGGTCGCGAACCCGCGACGCGCAGCAGTGCAGCCTCGGCGCCATCGCAGCCCGGTCGCCGGTCGACGGCGGGCCGCCCCGCGACCGCCGCCCAGTCCGGCGCCAGGTCGATGCGGCGCCGGCAGTCCCAAGCCGCCGGCCGCTGCCGGCCGCGGCTTCACCACGGCAGCCACAGCCAGATCGCCTGCGTCAGCACCGTCGCCCCCAGTCCGCCGACGACCAGGCTGGCGTGGTAGAGGCGCGTGTTGACAGCCAGAATGCTGGCGGTCAACAGCACGATGGCCAGTTGGAACAGGCTGCTGGCGTAGGTGAACCAGGGCGACCGGCTCTTGGCGAACTGGCGCTCCGCCTCCAGCGCTCGGGCTTTGGCCATCAGTTCCTTCTTGCCTTCGCCGGTCTCGGGTTCACTCTCGTAGCGCCGCGCCGCAGCCCGGAACTGCTGGGCCAGGGCACTGTCACCGTGAGCGCTGGCCTGGGCAGCGCCGATCTCGTACTGGGTCTGCTTGACGCTCTTGGCCTGGTAGAAGGCCCAGGTATCGTTGGCCGCAATGGTGCTGTTGAGCACCTGGCCGGAGTTGGCGTTGCCCAGCAGGGCGCTGACCGCCAGCAACGCCGCCATCACGGTAATCACCCAGCCGGCTTTGTCCTTAATGAGCGCCTCGCGCTCGGATCGCGACAGAGTTTGGGGCTCGGACACCACGTCCACCTCCAGGGTTCATCGGCGCACCGGCGGCGCCCAGCACCACGGCGCGACCATCCGTCTTGGGGCGATCTGGGCGCCGGTCACCAACGCGTCCATACAGGGCGCGGGCCGTCACCGGAGGTTTGCTCGTCGCCGCCGGCGGCCCATGGCGCGCCGCCCTGCGCTCGCCCAGCCCGGTACCAGGGCCCCCCGTGGCGTGCAGGTGAGGGCTAGCCCTTGAATGTCACCTACCACGCCCGTGCTGTCACCGGCTCGTCGCCGGGTTCCCGCGCCACGAGGCTGCGCGCAGGCTCATGCCGCCCGCAGCGTCTTGGCCAGGGCCTCCAGTCCAGCGATCGTCGTCGCCTCGCGCGCTGCCGCGGCCTCGAGCGCGGACACCTTGGCGTCGTCGGCCAGGTCACGATGGCTGGCCTCGGTCAACCGCTCGCTGATCTCGGCAAAGGCGGCCGCCAGCGGACGGGCGGCCGCTGCTGTACCGGGGAAATCGCTGGCGAGTTCGTGCAGGAACCGCGAGGCCATACCGCGGCACTCGGCCCAGACGGTGCCGTTCCACCAGTTGCCGTGCCCCGCACCATGCCCGGCCCGCACCGCCCGGATCCAGGCGGCGTAGGCCTGGGCGCCGACCGCATAGGGCGAGCCGCTGTGGTTCTCCGGGTGCTGGTACAGGTCGACGGCGTATTCCAGGCCAGCGGCCGCCGCCAGCCGTGGCTCCAGAGCGTGAGCGCCTCGGTGGAAGGTGTAGAAGTTGATGTGGATCTCGCCCCCGAGTTCGGTCCAGCTGCCAAAGGTCAGGTGCCGCGGCGGGAAATCGGCATTGGGCCAAGGTTGCGCCGTCAACAGACCCGTATCGTCGAAACCCGTGATTAACTGGTTCTCCATGTTGATCAGCGAACAGGGCACCCGCTGCCGCAGGCACTCGGTCAGCTTCGCTTCCACTTCCCCTCGTGGCACCGGACCGCCATCCGTCCAGAAGAAGCCATGGTCGACCACATCAATGCCGACATGGGCCGCCAGTGCCTCAAAGGGTTTGCGGTTCCAGCAGTAGGGCCCGCTGGGACAGAGCTCCTCGTGAATGTTGATCAAGAACGCGTGGCCGGTGGCGCCGAAGAGGAAGGCATCGCTGACCGACAGACCGTAGTAGCTAGCGACGCCACGCAGCACGCCCAGGGCAGTAGTGTTGAAGGGGGCTTGCCTGAGGTTATCGAGTTCCACGGAGTACCTCCTGGGATGCGTCCGATGGCCGACGGACCGGTGCCGGGGCGGTTCACCCACCGACGCCGTCGCTCAGGGCCGTCAGAGCGGAGTTGGGTTGACGGCATGCCCCCACATTCCTGGCGCGCCCTCCATGCCCGCGCGCGCGCAAGGGCAACGGCTGGACCGCTGGACCGCTGGACCGCTGGACCGCTGGACCGCTGGACCGCTGGAAATATAAGCTGTCCGCGCCTGGCGGTGGGGCAACGGCCAACCCGGCGCGGCCGACGCACCCGGCAGGGAACAGCGGCGACACAGGACCGCACAGCCACGACCGGGTGGCACGCTTGGACGAGTCCAGGCGTGGCGCCAGACCCCCGGTTCGCGGCCATTGCCGATATTCCTTACTCATTGCCGGTCCGATACCGCATGCCGGCCGGGCACGCCGCGGAGTCGCGCCCTGGGCAGGCCGTCCGAGCCTCGACCCGTGGTCTGCCCGGCACGACGTAACACCCGAATGTGGAGCGCGCCCAACGCCTCACGCGGCTGCATGGCGAGGCCGTGCGGACCCGAACCGCCCCTGTGGCGCACACCCGTGGCAGGCAGCGCGGCAGAGCGCCCGTGTCGATCACCGCCGCCAGGCGTCTCGCGCCGCGACGGGCTGCCGAACCCGCGCGGCTTCACTGGCGCGCTGCGGGGTGCCACCCTGACCGCACCACCCAACTCCTCTGCTTCCCCGGAGGGAACATGCTCTACACGCCACCTACCGGACGCTTCAAGGACAACTGCGTGTTCTGGCACGAAGGCGAGTATTACCTCTTCAGCATGTACGAGCACGGGGGCGAGAATTACCGCAGCGTGTGGCTGGCGCGCTCGGGGGACGGCGTGCACTGGCGTGACGTGGGACCGGTGATCGACCGGGCCGAGTTCCTGGTCTGGGCCATGGCCGTGCACCGCGTTGGCGACCGTTTCATCCTCAACCACGGCAGCTTCACGACGCCGGACCTGCAGAACGTCCTGCGGCTGTGGGAGTCAAGAGATCTGGTCCACTGGACCTATATGGGGGCAGCGCACGACGTGATGCCCGACGAACGCTGGTACGACCGGCGCAGCCGACTCGACTGCATGAATGTCATCCGCGTCGAAGCGGCCGAAGGGCAACGCTACTATGGCTACGCCACCGGACCCGGCGGTTTTCTGGAGTCGGCAGACGGCATCCACTGGTCGGGTATGCCGCGCCCGGTCACGGAGTGGGGCGACGTCCCGCCGCCGCCGACGCCCGAGGACGAGGGCGGTTTTGAGGTCGGCGGATGCTGCGACCTGGACGGCCGGTACTACCTGTTGGGCGGTTGGTTCAACTACATGGGTGCCTTTGGCTACGGGGTGTACACCCTGGTCGCCGACACGCCGACGGGTCCGTTCCGGCCCGACGCGGCCGCGTACCGGTTGTGCGGCAACAGTGAGCGATGGGTGTCGCTGTGGGCTCGCCCCTGCCGCACACCCGCGGCGCTGCTCATCAGCAGTTACATGTATGACGGCTACTCGTACGAGACCGGCCAGACCTGGTTGCCGCCGCTCAAAATGGCCCGCGCCGACGCCGGTGGGCACCTGCGGTTGGCGTACTGGCACGGCAATGAGGCCCTGAAGGGCCCCTCGCAGCCGCTGGATCCGGACAGCCTGACGCAGGTCCATTCGACCGTCGCCGCCGCCTGCCACATCGAGGCAGGCGATCGCGGCGTGGACCTGGTGGCCGGGCCGGAGCAGCCTTCTTTCGACCGGCCGGGCGTGCCCGCCGTCATTGCCTTGGCCCCGGCCGGCCTGGATTTCGCCCGGGGCGTGGTGATCGAGGGTACGGTGGAGGCCACCTGTGATGACCGCCGGTTGGTGGCCCCGGAGGTAGGTTTCGTGCTCGCAGACCACGACCGCCAGGGCACGGCGCTCCTGCTGGAGGCCGCGGGCCGCACCCGCATCGGACGCCTGCGCTGGTCAGCGCAGTTCGACTTCGCCAGCGAAGACGTCATCGGGCCCGGCTGTGCCAGCCCGATGGGCATCGCGCCACACCGCCCTCACCGCTTCCGCCTCCTGGTGCGCCGGAACATGTTCGAGTTTTACCTGGACGACCTGCACGTGCAGACGTACAACACCACGTCGGAACGTGGCACCACCGGGCCGGTGCCGGCGACCTGGGGCCTGCTGGCACGCAACGGCCGCGGCATCTTCCGCGACATTAGCATTGCGCCCATGACCCTCGGCTGAGCTCCCGGTCGGCGGCGGTACAGCGCCGGGCCGCGCCCATACCGCGGCCGGCACGGCTCGGCGCCGGTGGGGGCTACGCGCCGCGTTCAATCATGCCGATGGCAGCCCGCATCCAACCAAGGGCATAGGCCATGCCCGCATGCCACGGCGCGCCGCAGGTCATCTCCGGCGAGTGATCGGGTATTAGTATTCCGTCGTACCCGTTCTGGTAATACAGGCGCAGGGCCCGCACCATGTCCACGTCGCCATCGTCGATGAAGGTCTCGTAGTAGTCGGGTACCTTACCGCACACATTGCGCAGATGCACGTAGGCGATCCTGCCCTGGCGGGTGTACGTCTCAATCGCCTGGTACACATCCATCTGGCCGTTCATCTCGGCGATAGTGCCCTGGCAGAATTCGGCGCAGTTGTGCGGACTGGGTACCAGGTCGAGCAGGCGCTGGTAGTGCTCGGGTTGGTACACCAGCCGGCCGGTTCGGCGCAGAGCCGGCAGCGGTGGGTCAGCCGGATGCATGGCCAGACGCACATTGGCCTGCGCGGCCACCGGCACCAGTTCCTCGAGGAAACGGCGCAGGCGCGCCCACATCTCCTCTTCCGACACCGGGCCCAGGGTGCCCGCCGGGGCGTGTTCGTCGTACGTGGTGTTCCACACATTGCCCAGCGGTACGTCGGTCTCCTCCGGCGCCAGTTCGCGGATGAAACCGGGTGATCGGGCCCCACCTCGGGCCTTCTCCACGGTAACTCGGCCCCAGACATTGACCAGGCTGAAACTGTAGCCCATGATGCCGATACCCAGGCGGCCCATGGTCGCCAGCAGCTGCTTGATGGTTTCCATCTGGGCCGCGCGGCGGGGTCCGTCCAGCAGGACATCGAACCAGTGTTCGACATCGAAGTTCTCGATGGCGGCGAACTCCAGCCCCTCGGCGTTCATGACCCGTTTGAGGTCTGCCAGTTCGTCGTGCGTCCACATGGCCTCGGGCGGCAGACCGCGGCCGGGACGCCGGGCGAACCCCGGCAGATGCGCCACGATGTGGGTGGCCCCGGCCTGCCGCGCAAAGCGCAGGTCGTCAGCAGTGAGCAGATTGGGGTACAGACCCAGACCTATTTTCATGGCGCAGTTCCTCCGTGGGCAGCTGCCGCGTGTACAGGGGGCGCGAGCCACGCCGGACGGCACGGCGCCCGGCCAGGTCCGAGGCGGTCGATGGCACCCAACCGGGGACCGCCGGCTCGCCGGCTGTCGATCACGGGCCGGTGGACCGCGCTCGCGTGCAGCCGAGAACCACACCGCCTGACCCTGGGCCTGTCAAGTTCGCCATCGCGGCGGCCGAATCCACGGGGGCGAACAGGAGGGCCCGTCGAGCCCGTTGCCCCGGCATGCCTGGCTTGACGCGGCCCACCCAGGGCGGTACTAACGATGCGGACGGGGCCTCGGTCGCTGTGGGCCGCCCGCCGCTACTTCTCCGCGCCGAATGGCGGTTCCCCGACCTGCTGGTGATAGCCCCCCCGAGGCAAAATGGAACGGCGCACCTTCGTCAAAGGAGTGGTCGCGGGGTTGGTGGCAGCTCCCTCGCTGCCGGCGATCGCGCAGGCCCTGGAAGACTACCTGGCGGCCCTGCGCGCCGACCTCAGGGGCGCTGGCAGTGCCGCCGCCCGGTGGCAGCGCGTGGCCGCCGAGTTCGCCCTGGAAGAAGGGCTGACGCACCTGAACACGGGCAGCATCGGCGCCACGCCCCTGGTCGTGCAGCAGGCGCACAAGTCCCTGCTCGACCGTCTGGAGGCCAACCCCTACGAATTCACCTGGGCGGGTTTTGCCGACTACTCGCTGGAGTCGCTGCAGGCCAAAGCCGCCTGGTTCCTGCGCGCCGGCACCGACGAGGTGTTCCTGACGCGTAACACTACCGAGGCCATGAACCTGATCGCCACCGGCATGCATCTGGACGCCGGGGACGAGATCCTGACCACCGATCACGAGCACCCGGGCGGGGTCTGGGGCTGGCTGCACATGGCAGCCCTCCATGGGGTCCGCGTGCGGCAGGTCCACCTGCCCACGCCCATGCCCAACCGGGCGGAGATCCTGTCGCGGATCGAGAGTGGCCTAACCGCGCGGACACGCGTGGTCAGCATCAGCCATGTGAACACGACCACCGGCCTGCGGATGCCCGTCGCCGAGATCGCCGCGCAGGTGCGGCCCCGGGGCATCCTGCTGGTTTGCGACGGGGCGCAGGCCGCGGGCATGCTGAACGTGAACGTCAAGGACCTGCAGGTGGACGCCTATGCCTGCAGCGGCCACAAGTGGCTGCTGGCGCCCAAGGGCACGGGTTTGCTGTACGTCAACCGGGAGGCGCAGGACCGAATCAGGCCTGTTTCCACGTATGCGGGGACCGGTTCGGGCTCGACGTATGCGCCGTACACGGCCGGTGGGGGTACGCCCAACACCCCGCAGCTGCTGGCGCACGGCCTGGCCATGGACTTCCATCGGATCGTCGGTGAGCAGCAGATCGAGACGCGGGTCCTGCAGCTGAACGCCTATCTGCGCCAACGCCTGGCCAGCCATGACCGGCTCGTGCCGGTGACGCCGGACGATCCGGACATGGCGTCGGCGATGGTCAGCTACCGGGTGCAGGGGATGAGCGTCAAGGCGGTGTACGACGCGCTCCATCAGCGGCACATCACCGTGAAGCACACCACCTACAACAGCGTCTACGCCGGCAATTCCATCGCCCACGAAGGCGTCGATGTCATGCGCCTGTCGACCCATATCTACAACACGGAGGAGCAGCTGGATCGCTTCGCCGGCGCGCTGGCGGAGGTGCTGGGCGGCACCACGGGCGTGGGCGCCAGTTCCACGGGCCGCCCGAGCCAATTCGCGGTCGATCCACCCCACCCCAACCCTTTCAACAACAGCACGACCATTCGCTACCAGCTGCCGGCGGACGACCACGTGCAGGTGGCGGTGTACAACAGCCAGGGACAGCTGGTCGAGGTGCTGACCCGGGACTGGCAACCGGCCGGCACGCACGAGCTGCAGTGGACCGCCCCGCAGCAGGCGACCGGCACGTACTTCTGCCGCATCATCACCGGTAGCGAAGTAGAGGTGCGCAAGATGTTGCTGCTTCGCTGACCGCCCTCCCGCGGCGTGGGCGATCGCCCGAGGCCACGCGCGGGCCCGTTGGGTCGGCGCCCCCTGGCATTGGCGGGATCAGGGCCCGCCGACGTCCAGGGCTTCCGCCCCGGTGCGTGGCCAACGGCAGCGTCCGAGGCGCGGAAGTGATGGCGCCCACTGACACCCTTCAGACGACCCACTCGGGGGCGGTCTGCGCCGCTCCCTGCGGGCCGCCTGTAGGGGCTGCAGGCCGAACGGCGTGCGCGGCCGCCGCGACACCGGTAGATTGCGACCCTTGGACTGTGGCCCTCTGACGCCCTCGCTGTGGAGGCTCTGCGATGTCACCTGGCGCACTGCGTGGTTGCGAACTGGAGATCGAGACCCCAGTGGAGGTAGGTCGGGCGGCCGGCCACCACTGGTTCACGACCCTGCACCCTTTCGACTCGCGGCACATCGTCTGTGCCGCCGCGGTGGCCGACGACCGCGCCCAAGGGCGCTGGCCCAGCGTCCTTTACCTCTCCGCCGACAGCGGCCGGTCCTGGCGTGAGGCGCTCCGCCTGCACTACGGCCCGGTGTCCATGCCCTGCGGGCCACGAACCCGCCTGCTCATGCCGTACGAGGTGTGGCCGAGCGGCCCCGGGCAGGCACGCCACGCTCAGGCCCAAGGATATCTCCTGCAACTGACCGACGACAGCCGGTTGGCGGCCGAGGAAGTGCCAGTGAAACTGGGCGGGTTCCCGCGCGACCTGGCCCCTTACAACAACGACGAGCTGTGCCTGCTGACCAACGGCAACATCCTGCCGCGCCAGGACGGCTCGCTGTTGACGACGGTCTACGGCATGTACGCCGGCGACACGCGCTACACGCTGTGGGCCATGTCCAGCCGCGACCAGGGGCGCACCTGGCAGTACCTGGCCGAGGTGGCGCGGTGGCAGGACCTGCCGGAGGCGCCGGAAGGACCGGACGAGTCTCACAGCGCCCGTCTGGCGGACGGTCGCCTGATGTGTGTGTACCGGGTTGGCTCGGGGAATGAGCACAGCTACTGCGCCAGTCACAGCCCTGACGACGGCGTCACCTGGTCGCCGCCGCAGGCCTTGGCCGGCACCTGGTCAGTGGAGCCGCAGTTGGTCTGCCTTGAGGACGGTACGCTGCTGCTCAGCGGCGGCCGCACCGGCCTGTTCCTCTGGGTCTGCCCCGAGGGCGACGGCCGCGTCTGGCAACCCGTGAACCTGGGCGAACACCACAACGCCGCCCTGACCGACCCCGCCCTGCATTTCCCGGCGGCTTTCTGTGCGGCGCGCGGCGACGCCCACGCCAGCACCTCGTACACCAGCATGGTGTCGTTGGGCCACGGCCAGGTCCTGTTGAGCTACGACCGCCTGGGCAATGGCTGGTCAGGCGCGCCCGGGCCGCTGGGGCCCCATGACATAGCCTTCAGCGTGCGTCTGCGCGCCCGGCGCACGCCGTAGGCGCCGGCCAGCCCTGCGCGGCCACCCCGGTGCAGTCCTCAGCGGTGGGTGCCCAAGCAGCCTTCAGCCGGCGCGGCCCCGGCTCGCGCCAGGGAGAAATGGGCCGGGGCGGCCGGTGCGGCGGGGGCCGCCCAGCGCCGAACGGGCGCCGACATCCCGTCAGGCAGCAACCGGTACCCGTGGCCGCCGACAGTTGGGAACACCAGCACCGGCCCGCTGAGTTCGGCGCCAGCGTCCTCGCCCTGGAACCGGACCGGGGCCGCAGCTCCGCCCGGTGCTTGACAGGGGGCCGCGTCGGCGCCCCCCACGCCATGGCTCACTTGGGCCTCGCGGGCACGATCAACGGGCGCCGCCGCCGGGCCCTGGTGGTGCAGACGGCACGCGCCCGGCCACGGGTTACGCAGACGGCACACCTCCCCCAGGCGCGACTCGATCTCGATGAAAACCACGCCGTTCGCGTCGGACGCGGCGGTCACCAGGAAGCCGCCTCGAGCCAGGAGACGGAACGACCCGGCCCAGGCTCGCGGCCAGGCCGGAAAAACGCAGATGACCTCGGGTTCGCCCGGACGCGGCGCGACGCTCTGCAGCAGTGCCTCCTGCAGCACCATGCTGAGCAGCCCCAGGTGCTCGATGGACGGGTCGTGGGGGCCCTCGAACAGACTCAGGCCGTTGGGCAAAGGAGAGAAAGCGGCGTAATAGCTGGCCAGGATGGTCGGCAGCTCGTCGCCGCGGCCGGCACGGACAGCGGCAATGGGCGTCCGGATAGCGGTATTGAGTTTCTCGCCCCGAAGCACCGCCCGGTGCCGGTGGGCCAAGTCCAAGGTACGCTGGACAATCGCATCGAGCTCGTCCGAGCGGGTCTCCAGCGTCCAGTCCTCGAACGGGAACACCGGGTTCAGCCACACATCCTCTGAGTTGCGATGCCCTTCGTTCACCTCACCCAGGTGGCCGGCGGCCCAGGCGTCATCGGCCAGAGCCCCGTCCCTGAGCGCCTGAGAGGCTGGCTCGCGTCCCATCGGGTACGGGGCCAGGTTGGCCTGCAACTCCTGCCACGCGGCGCGCAGGTCCGCGTCCACGCCGAGGATCTCGGCCGCGCGCCGGGCCAGGGGCAGGGTGCCCCGCATGGCGGCCAGGTCCATGATGCTGTCCGTTACTCCCCAGAAGTCCTCGTGGGCGTGGGTGCCGTGCACGTGGTACCGCCCGTCGTCGCCCCGGATCACCAGGTGACGGTAGAACTCCGCGGTACCGCGCAGCAAGGGGTAGGCATGGGTGCGCAGCCAGGCAACGTCGCCCGTGTACCGATAGCGCCACCATGCGTGGACCGCCAGTTCGCTGCCGGAGGAAGCGACGTGACTAATCCACGTGTACTGCCTGGTTACCGGGCCGTGGGTCGAGCAGAACAGGTGGCTCTCGAAGCCGCAGGCAGCGGCCAGCCGCGTCGAGATGGCCTTGGGGTCCTGCCGGCCGGTGAAGACGGCACGGAACTCCGCCTCGGTGTCTTCGGGCAGGACCACAGGGCCGTTGAAGGGTGTGGTCTCGGGGAAGAAGGCGCCCCGCCCCCCCCAGCGCTGGCGCGCCGCCTGCTCGCAGTCCGGCAACTGACGCACGTGCATATCGAAGAACGGCGTCGTCAGCTCGATGGCATCGGCCGCCAGCAGGGCAAAGTACGGCATCTCCATGGTCCAGACCCAGAACTGCGAACCCCAGCTCCGCGCCTCGACGTCGGTGAGGAACAGCGAGCCATTCCACTTGGGCGGCAGCGCGCCTCGCGACGAACTGGCCATGTAGTAGAGATGCAGATAGCGGACCCGCTGCATGAAGGCCGCGACGCCGTCGTCACTGGCTGCCTGGACGAAGGTTCGCGACCAAAAGCCGCGCCACCACCGCGCGTGTTCCTGGCGCAACTCATCGGCGGCGCGCCGCCGGCCAACGTCGAGCGCCTGCAGGGCGGTCTGTGCCACGTCGTCGTGCGGCTTCCAGGACGCCGCGCTGGCGATCAGGATGGTTCGCTGGCCAGGTCGCGCGGGCGCTGCCAAGGTCCCATCCAAGGCGCCCACGGCCGGTTCCTGCAGGTCGTCGGGCATCAGGCAGGCCGCCACGGCCGAGGCACAGTGGTAGTCGCCCTCGCAATAGCGCTGGACCAGCACGGGAGCCGCGGGTGTGCCGGCGAAGCCGCAGCGGGTGACGTGCGCGCCGTTGACCTGCTCACTGACTGGCCACATGGACATGGCCAGCCGCAACGGCTGCGGTTCCGGACGGCGGTCGTCGATCTCCAGCACCATTAGGTCGGCCGTCGCCGCGACCCGACAGCGGACCTGGACCCCCTCTCCCTGGATCGACATCTCCGCCTGGTAAAGGGACAGGTGCTGGCAGAAGGCGGGGCCGGCGGCCAGGGGCTGCCCACCCAGATCGATGACCACTTGGGCACAGGCGCCCCAGCGTTGATCGACTGCATCACAGAAGGTGCCGATGTGGTGCTTGTCCGTCGCCAGGACATCGACGCGGTTGATCTGCAGACACACCTCGCCCGGGCGGGTCCAGACCAGCGTTCCCATCCGACCGTTGCCGAGGGGCAGTCCTGCCCGGCTGTCCGGGGCCGGGCTCTGGTAGACCAGGTCGGCCGACGATACCAGGGCGCGCGTGTCCACCTCGAGCCAGGGCGCGTCGGCGGGCTCACGGTCGTCTCGCGGCGCAGATGCGGGCCTGCCCATGGTTGCCGGCGCTGACGCCCAGGGTGTCTGCATGTGTTCGTCTCCGGTGGTGAGTCGGCTGCTGCCCGCAGCCGTCGGGCGGCACTACCGAGCCGGCCCGTCGACTCGGGGCGGCCCAGGGGCCGGCGGGCTGCTGACAGCACCGAGCGGTAGGCGCGGCCGGAAGGCGGCTGGCCTGGGCCGTGGCGGTTGGCCGCCGGCAACCGCCGACGCCGGGCGGCGCCATGTCGCGCGGCCACTCGGCCAGCGAATGGGCTCGTCGGTCCGCGGCCGGCAACCGCCGACGCCAGGCGGCGCCATGTCGCGCGGCCACTCGGCCAGCGAATGGGCGCGCTAACTCGCCGCCGGCGGCCACGCCCGCGGCCAGCACCGCAGCCGTGGGGTCGCGCCATCCGGCGGCAGTGCCCGAAAGAACGTCACTTACCCGAGGGGAGGGAAACCGTCGCTGCCCGGGCCTGACCGCGGCTGGTTGAGGACGGCCGAAATGCGTTTCTTCGGGGCGCACAACGGACGTTGGCCGAATCAGGCGGGTTCTCTTGCCGGGAGATCTGCAGATGGAACTCTATGTATCGCCGCAGGGCAAAGATCGGTGGAGCGGTCGGCTGGCTGAACCGGCTGCCGATGGCAGCGATGGACCGCTGGCGTCGCTGGCGGGCGTGCGTGACCGGTTGCGGGTGTGGCGCGGCGGCCACTTCAACCCCAGTTGGGGGCGGGCCGACACGCCGTTGGACGGGGCGGTGACGGTGCACATGCGAGGTGGCGTGTACCCGGTCGCGGCGCCGGTGGTGTTCGGGCCTCAGGACAGCTACCCGATCACGTTCCGCGCCTGGGGCGACGGCGAACCGATACTGGATGGCGGGGTGCGCATCACGGAGTGGGAATCGACCCAGGTCAACGGCGTGACCGCCTGGGTGGCTGATCTGCCGACCGTGCGCGACGGTTCCTGGGCTTTCCGGCAGCTGTTTGTCAACGGGGCCCGGGCCCCGCGGCCGCGCTTCCCCAAGGCCGACCTGTTCCGCATGGAGTCAGTCCCGGGGATGCCGGCCCATGCCAGCTGGGGGCACGGCGGCTACACCCGTTTCGTCGCCGCCGCCGGCGATGTGGACCGCTTCTCGCAGTTTGCCGGTGTGGAGGTGGTGTACGTCCACTTCTGGATCGAGGAGCGGTCGCCCGTAGCCGGTTTTGACCGCGACACGCGCACGGTGACCATGTCGCGTCCCAGCACCGCGCCGCTGGTGGGGGCGCACAGCACCCAACTGGCAGACTACTATCTGGACAACGTGTTCGAGGCCCTGACCGAACCGGGCGAGTGGTACCTGGATCCGCAGGCCGGCAAGCTGTATTACCTGCCACGGCCGGGCGAGACGCCCGAGAACACCGAGGTGTGGGCGCCCCGTTGCCTGCAGTTGCTGGCCCTGTGCGGGGACCCGGACGAGCAGCGCTATGTTGAGCACCTGCGTTTCGAGGGGTTGACCTTCCGTCATACCGACTGGCGCCACCCGGACGAGGCAAAGGTACCGTTGTACGGTTCCTGGCGGCTGCAGCCCACCCATGCCCAGGACCACGGCTACGGCCGGCGACAGTCGCGCGAGGGTCGCGCCTCGGCCTATCAGGCAGCCAGCGACCTGCCCGGGGTGATCACCTTTGAGGCGGCCCGGCACTGCGCCCTGCGCCGCTGCCGCGTCGAACACGTGGGCTGGTATGGGGTTGACGTGGGCGATGCCTGCGAACACGTCGATGTGGTGCACAGCACCCTGCGCGACCTGGGCGCCGGGGGCGTCAAGATCAACGGCGCGGCCGCCCACGAGGCCGAGGTAGCGCGCCGACGCACGGGCCACGGCCGCATTGCTGACAACGAGATCACCGCCGGCGGCCGGGTGTTTCACTCGGCGGTGGGCGTCCTGAGCATGAACGCCTGCCACATGATCATTGTGCACAACCACATCCACGACCTGTTCTACACCGGCGTTTCGTGCGGTTGGGAGTGGGGCTACCAGGAGAACATCAGCCACGACAACCTGATCGCCTGGAACCACATTCACCACCTGGGCCAAGGGCTGCTCAGCGACATGGGCGGCATATACACCCTCGGCGTGCAGCCGGGCACGGTGCTGCGCAACAACCTCATCCACGACGTGCGCTCGGCCCACTACGGTGGCTGGTGCATCTATCCGGACGAGGGCTCCAGCCACCTGCTGATTGAGCACAATGTCTGCTACGACGCTGACCGCAATGCTTTCCACCAGCACTACGGGCGTGAGAACGTGGTCCGCAACAACATCTTCGCCTTTGGCGGCGAGGCCGTGTGCACGTACTCGCAGCACGAACCCCACCGCGGCTTCAGCTTCACGCGCAACATCCTGGTCACTGCCGGAAAACCCGTGTGGAACCGGGTGCGCCGCAACGAGAACCTGGGCCTGGCCCTGGAGCGCGAGCGGTTGGTGGCCGACCTCAACCTGATCTACGACAGCACGGGCGCCGACCTGTTCGTGGAAAGCGGCGGCGCTCCCCATGGCCTGGAGCAATGGCGTCAGGCAGGCCTGGATGTGCACTCGCTGTGCGGCGATCCATGCTTCGCTGACCTGGCAGGTCGTGATCTGACGCTGACCGAGGCGTCCCCCGCCTGGTCCCTGGGCTTCGAACCCATCGACCTGAGTCAGGTGGGACCGCGGGCCGACGGCAACAACTGAAGGGATGCGGGGTCCCCCGGCAGGCCGAGGGGCCCCGCGGCCCGGCGCGAGCCGCGGCTGGCCGACGCGGCCCGGGTGGGTCTGCCGGTCACCACGGGTGGGGACGCGCCCGCGGCGCGGGCGCCGCAGTAGACCGCAGCCCGCCCCAGGCAGCGTCAGACGGGATCGGGCCGCGCCCCACGCAGGGGGCCGCAGATCGCTGACGCCGGGCTGCCCGTCGCCGGGTCTCAGGCAATGTCCGCGGCGTTGGCGCCACGCGCCGGTTGCCCATGTGTCATGCGGATCATACCGGGAGAGAGCCCATGCATCGCGTCGTGTCCCTGGCGCTTGTCCTGACCCTGATAACCGGAACCGCGGTTGCCGCAGCCCCGGCTCGCGTTTCGTTCGCTGATCCCAACCTCACAGTCAGCGAGGCTGCTGGCACGGTGCGCATCGGCGTGCGTCTGGACGCGCCCGCCACGCAGCGCCTGGTCGTGGCCGTGAGGGTTAGCGACATGACCGCCACGGCAGACTCGGAGGGCACGGGCGCGGACTACGCGGTGCCGACGGGAAGCGTGACCTTTGCCGTCGGCGAACAGACCACCAGCCTGGACCTGGTGGTCTACAACGACGCGTACAATGAGATTGACGAACGCCTGGAGGTCGCCCTGGTCCCCAGCGCAGACCTGACGGCCGCCCCCTATCCGGCGTGCCAAATCACCATCGTCGATGACGACCGCGCCGGCTGGGTGGACGTGGTGCGTGATTTCGGCGCCATCGGCGACGGGGTGACCGACGACACGCCCGCCATCCAGGCGGCCATCGACCACCTGGCGGCGGGCGGCGGCGGGGTCCTGGTTTTCCCGGCCGGTACCTACTCGGTCACTTCGGTGACCCTTCGCGAGGGGATCACCTACCAGGGACTGGGTGCCATCATCAAGCGGCCGCCGCTGCAGGGGAAATGGGTGCGCACCTTCACCACCCAAGGGTACGCCAGTCCACGAGATGCGCGGCCGATCGTGATCAAAGGCTTGACCTTCGACGGCAACAGCCCCGCCCAGGGATCGTACCAGGGCTACGAACTGGAGCAGGCGCACCTGGTTTTCTTGGCGGCTGACCCGGCCCAACCGGGCCGCATCGTTGCGGTAGTGGAAGACTGCCAGTTCCGCCATGGGGTCGGCGATGGGGTCTCTGTATATACGAATGCTGTCGTTACCATGGCCCGCTGCGTGGCCGAAGATGTCTTCCGGGGCGGCTTCGTGTTGACTGGCGGCAACTCCACCGTGCGGGTGAGCCACCTGACCACGCGCGGCCGTACTGACCCCACGGGCATCGATATCGAGGTTGACGGCCCGGGTTGGGGTGGCACGTACCGCGTGGACGCCCAGTTGCGCGATGTGCAGCTGGAAGACGGTGATTTCGACATTGCCGTGCGCGACAGCTCGCGGGTCCGCTGCGAACGGGTGGTCGCGCCCGTGGCCCCATTCTTCCTGTACGCCCTCGACTCCGAAGTGGTGTACCGTGACTGCCTGATCAGCGTCGGCGCAGCCGACGGTTACGGCAACCGCATCGTGTTCCCGGGACGGACGTTGTTCGACCGCTGCCAGCTGCGGGCCTTGCGGGCGGCAACCGGTCGGCCCGCCAGCTACTACGCCGCCGCAGACGTGTGGTGGGAGCTGGGCGAAGTCGCGCCGGCCAACCAGTCACTGGAGTTCCGCAACTGCCGCTTTGCCGCCGACTCCGCCTTCGTGGCCGCGGACAAGGTATACGGCGTCGTCTCGCGGGCGAACCCTAACGGCCGGGGCAACAGCCTCAGGGTGGACGGTGGCTGTTTCGGTCCCGGCTTCGACCGGGCCATCTCCATCCCGACTGGTGGCGTGGTACCGGAAAGCGTCGCGGCCGGCTGCGACCAGGCCACGCCTACCAACCGTCTGCTGCTGGACGAGGGCGCTCCCGGCGAGGCATCCATCCAGAGCAGCGGCGGCGCCCAGAGCCCGGTCTTTGCTCCCGGCGGCCCCGCCTACCAGGGCAGCAGCAGCGCCGCCCTGACCGTCAAACCCGCCGGGCTGGGGGGGTGGACCGTGTCGCTGCAGCCCGCGGCGGGCACGACCAGCCTGGGTTACCGGGCCCTGCGTCTGGCCCTCAACCAGGGCACGGCGAGCGGACGCAGCCTTACCCTGGCCATGGGCGGCACCAGCGTAGGGCTGGTGCCGCTGGACACCAGCAAGGTCCAGGTCGACCGGTCGCAACCGGGTTGGCTGCTGCTGGAGATCCCGTTCACCCGCCTGGGTTTCGTCGGGGCGACGCTGGACGAGATCCGCCTCAGCGGAACCCTGACAGGCACGTTGTACCTGGATGCCGTGCAGCTGGTGGCCGATCCATCGTCCACCGCGGTGAGCAGCGGCCACGAGGCGCGGCCGGGCACGCCGGGATTGGGTCGATCTTACCCCAATCCGTTCAACGCCGCTACCTGCATCCCCTTTGCGCTTACGGCACCGGGCTGGGTGGAACTGACCGTGCACAACCTTGCCGGGCAGCGTGTAGCGACCCTGGTCGACCAGTTCCTGCCGGCCGGGCCACAGCTGGCAGCCTGGAACGGCGAGGCACACGGACGCCCGGTAGCCAGCGGCGTGTACGTGTGCCGCCTGCGCTGTGGTTCGGCCACCTGGACGCGGGCCCTGATCTGCCTGCGTTGAGGCCGGACCGGGCCGAGGGCGCCATGGACCAGCGCCAAAATGGGGACCATGGCTGGACTTGGGGCGAGGCCCACCCTTGACCGGGCCTGACCCGACGGGCGGTTCAGCCCGGGCCCGGACCTGGGGACGGCAGAGGCTTGCGGGCCACAGCTCGCGACGCCCGCCCCGAGGTCCGGCAGCGGGCGCGCGCCTAGGTATTGGCGAACCCGTCGTAGCCCAGACTGTGCGTGATGCGGTTCAGCCCATCAGCGTCACGGTTTCGGCGGCCATCTGCGACAGCGACACCCGGTGGTACCCGGCCACACCCGTCAACAGTGTATCGTTGAGAGGCGCGGTCCACTTGGCCGGCAGGGCCTGGCTGCCAAGGAGTACCCCCAGCACACTGCCGCTAGTGGCGCCGTTGCAGTCAGTGTCGAAACCCGGCATGACGCTGTAGCAGATGGTACGCTCGAAATCTTTCTGGCCCCACAGGAGTGCAATGGCAACGATCTCGGCGTTGCTGATGGTGTGGCACCAGTGGTGGCCCGAATTCTCGTCCCACCGCGAGCGCAGATCCGCGACAGCGTCGTCGTAGGACAGGCCGCGCTGCCGCAGCCCGATGGTGCGCTCAATGGCCTGACTCAGCCGGCAGCGAGCCGGGATCTCGCCCAGGCCGGCACGCAGCACGGCTTCCACATCATCGCACACGTACGCGGCCGCCAGCATCGCGGCCACCCACATCTCGCCGTAGATGCCGTTGCGGATGTGGCTGATGCAGGCGTCACGCCAGGCATAGGCCGCGGCTCGGGCCGGATCGGCCGGCGCCACATACCCGAAGAAGTCGGCGCGAATCTGGGCCCCGATCCACTCGCGGTACACGTTGCGGAAAGTTGCTGAAGCGGGCGGTGCGATGGACTGCACCAGATTGCGGTAGGCAATGCGTTCGGCGGTGCAGACGTGCAGAATGGGGATGTTGGCGAGCCAGAACCGGGCCACGTCACTCGGGGTGAAATCGGGGCCGCACTGGGCGCGGATGGCCAGGCCGGTGACGGTGTAGTTAGTGTCGTCGTCCTCGACCATGCAGGTAATGCCCTCTTCGTACAGGCCTTGGGAGGTGGTCCGGAAGCCGCACTCCTCGGCCACGCCGGCGGGGGCCTGCAGCGAGAAGTACCGGTCGAGCGGCCAACGCTGCTGCGCCTTCAGGTATTTCTCGATCTGCCAGGCGCGCCGCCCTTCGGCCGGTTTGCCTAGCAGGCAGCCGCACGCGCGCCCCAGCCAACCGCCGAGGGCTTTGTCGTACAGGGTGGCCTGGTCCGGCACCGCCCCCAGCGCCGCAGCGGCCGGGCGTGCGGCCTGGATGCCGGCCAGATCTGACGGTTCCTGGTAGGCGTACCCGGCGATCGTTGGCAGTTCCTGGATGCGGTCCAGCAGGGCCTCAGCCCGTTGCTGGTGGGCTTCCACGCCCAGATCCAGGGCCTGCAGGGCCGCGTACTCACCGGCCACCGCAGCCAGATCACGGCCCTCGTCAGAGGCCTGCTGCCACTCAACTGCCAGGTCGCCTGCCGACAACAGCAACCACGGTTGGTGGGCCCAGTTGGCGCGGGCTGGAAGGGTCATGGCATTCTCCTATGCGTTGGGGGCCATCTCGTCGGCCCGGGAAGTGAGCGGTTCAGGGCCCGGCAGGTCGGCGCGCAGCTAGTCGCGTCGGCGGGGTCCGCCGACGACGGCTCGGTGGGCGCGGCGCCCGGTGGGGCGAACCCACCCCAATCCGGGGCGCCCGTCCGGTACAGCGACCGACCTAATGGTCGGCCGAGAAGCAGACCTGCGGGAAGTGGTCGGGCATGGCCCACGCGACCGTCGTGTCCGGGTAAGCCAGCCAGGCAACCGCATAGCGCTGTGCCCGTTGGTCGATGATCTGGGTGCGCGTCAAGTTGATGGGCCAGCACTCACCATCGCGGGGCGGGCCGGGCGAGGCCGCCAGACGGGCCAGGCCCGACCAGGGGAGGGCCACCTCCACGGCCCAACCCCGGTCAATATCGTGACGCCGGTCCATGGTGCCGTCGACGCGAACCGCGGTACGCAATCCGGGCAAGCGCCAATCCAAGAAGCCCCAGCGCATGCCTCGTGGGTGGGCGGGTCCGGCGTCTCCCCCAAAGACCATGGGGCACCGCGTCGCCAGGTCAAACTCCGGGGTGTCGTACCGACCGCCACGGCAATAGGCATCTTTCCAGATGAAGAACAGCTCGCTAGTGCGGTTCGCCGCGCTGACGGACAACTCGTACCAGGCCCCTGGTCCGGCGATGGACACGCCAACCGCGTTCTCCTCCCACAGCAACGCCGTCCGGTCTTGTCCGGTATTCCACACGTCGCGCTCTTCCACGTCGAAGGCAACATAGAGAGCCGCGTCGTCCCACAGCAGCGCCGCCCGCGTCGCCAGCGACGCCTGGCGACCAGTCTCCGCTTGGGCGAAACGCGGCGTCCACGCGGCCCTGGCCCAGGCGGGTCGGGTCAGGTCTCCATCGACACACATGGGTCCAGGCGCACGCCGGCAGGTATAGGACGATGTTTCAGCCATGGTCGCCCGTTCCCGTCGTTCCGACTGTCTGCTCGGAGAAGTGGACGTAGGTGAAGCGGTCTGGGATGTGGGAGTCATAGGCCCCGTGGCTGTTCCAGGCCCATCCGGGGCAAGCGCGTCGCCCGCCTTCGTCGAACCAGCGGAAGCGCGACACATCCAGACGCCACACGTCGCCGTGTCTTGGCGGGAGCGGCCTGCCGTCGGCCAGGTGGTACAGCCCCGGCCATGGAAAGGCTATCTCGGCCGTCCAACCGCGGTCGACATCCGTGTCATCGTTGAGCGTGCCGTCGACCTGCACACCCCAGCGGAGCCCGGGCATGTCCCATTCGCGGAACGCCCAGCGTCGGCCGCGCGGATGGTGGAAACCGCTCCACGTGCCGCCCAGGGTGTCGACCCGTTCGGTGCCCAGCAGGTCGAATTCAGGCACCCGCGCATACCCGGCCGATACGTACGCGTCCTGCCAAACATAGAACCGCTCCATGATGGTGCCCAGAGCGTTCAACTCGAACTCGTAATACGCGTCTCGGCCGGCGATGAAGACCTCGACATCGTTCTCCTCACAGATCATCGAGTCGCGTTCCGTGTACGTGGCGCGCACGTCGGGTTCCTCAACCCAGAACCCGACGTACAGCCCCGCGTCGTCCCAGACCATGGCGGCGCGGGTGTCGAACAGAGCCGGCCGGCCGGGCGTCTCCAGGTCTTCGAAGCGGGGTGACCGCGGTGCCAGGGTCCACGAGGCCTCGTCGAGACGGCCGTCGATGGTCAGTGGCCCCTGGGCCCGGTAGCAGGTGTAGTGCTGCAGTCCTTCCTGGCTGTACCCATGGTGATCCGGCATCGGGCGCTCCCTCGGGTGACCCGGCGATTGGCCGGCCAGGACTGGACACCGGCGCGGCAACGGTCGTTGCGCCAACCTTGCGTCCTGGCGTGAGCGGCGTCAAGGTCGTGGCGTCTGCCTCGGCCCCGAAAGCGGGTGTACCGCAGCCGGCGAACCGGGCCCGGCTTGGGGCGCAGCGACGGCGCGGCTGGTCTTCACGGCGGGCGCGTACCGACGCCAACCCACGGGGCCGTCGAACGCCCGCGGCGGCACCGCCCCTGTCGGTCGGTCGGCACCCGCCTCGGTCGGCGAGCCCGAGGCCACCTGGCCAGGGCACCGGCCGGGTCGTCGGGCGGGTGCCTCGACGTGAGGGCCCGCGCTATCCTGCGAAGGCACCCGCAGGTCAGCGCCCTGCCGGTCGTCTAACCAGTGACAGGCGAGTCGGTAGCCCGCGTGCGTGGGTTCAGGGCTCGCGCCCATCACCGCCACACACGGCAGGAGCAATCAGCATGGACGAGCCCCTGTACCGCGGTACTGGCGCCGGCCCGCGGCCGGACGCCCGACCTGAGATCCGCCCGGATGGCCGCCAGCGGGCAGCAACGCCGGCCCTCGAGGTCGCCCCCCGGTCACCAAACGGCAGGTGGACCCGCCCGCGGAGGCCGACGTGGGCCGCCGTCGCGGCGGGTCTGGTCGTCGTCCTGGGGATGGCGCTGACCGCCGAGGCGCAGACAGTACCCAGCGGGCTGGCGCTGGTGCCCGGAGGCACCTTCGCCATGGGCGACCACCACGACCAAGGCAATGCCGAGCATCCCAGCGACGAGGTGCCGATCCACACGGTCACCATCGACTCGCTCTACGTCGGCCGCACTGAGGTGACGGCACTGCAGTATTGCGACTACCTGAACGCCGCCTGGCGCCGAGGCACGATTGAGGTCAGATCCGGAGCCGTGTACCCCACCGGGGGCGCCGACATCCTGTTCCTGACCCGCCAGGCGTCTGCATACAGCCGGATCAACTGGGATGGCAGTCAGTTCGCCGTGCTCGACGGCAAGGAATCGCACCCGGTTACCGATGTCCGTTGGCCGGGGGCCGCCGCCTTCTGCAACTGGCGGAGCGGCCAGGAGGGGCTGGGCGCCTGTTATGACCCCAATACATGGGCCTGTGACTTCAGCCATGCGGGGTACCGCCTGCCGACCGAAGCCGAATGGGAGTTCGCCGCCCGGGGAGGCCAGTACGCGCCCTACGTCGTCTTCCCGTGGGGCGATGACCTGAACGCCGACGGTACCCTGGCCAACTGGCCCGGCTCAGGCGACCCATTCGAAACCGGCCCGTTACCGTGGACCACGCCCGTGGCGTTCTATGACGGGCAACTGCACCGCAAGGTGGATTTCGGCTGGCCAGGGGCTCAGGAGACGTACCAGACCCGCGACAGCGCCAACCCCTATGGCCTGTACGATATGTCCGGCAATGTATGGGAATGGTGCAACGACTGGTACGGCCAGCGCTACTATGCCGAGAGCCCGGCGACCAACCCGCCCGGGCCGGCAGCGGGCACGCCCATGCCCGATGGCCAACCGTACCGGGTGCTGCGGGGCGGCAACTGGTTCAATGGCGAGCAGTACTTCGGTCACGGCCGCGTCGCCAACCGCAACCCGGCGTACTACCGCGGTCCCGATGACCCGGATCACCCTTACTACCACGTGGGGTTCCGCGTCGCTCGCGCCGTGGCCGCCACAGGCACACGCACCGCAACCGTCACCCCCGACACCACGCGGCCTGACGGCGGCGGCACCGGGACCGACAGCGCGCTGACATCCCAGATTGCGCCCGGCGCCGCGCTGACCAAACTCACCGGTGGCCTGACGTTCGCCGAAGGCCCGACGGCCGACAGCCACGGCAATGTGTTTTTCACCGATGTCAGCGCAAATCGCATCTACCGTTGGTCAACCGATGGTCAACTGTCAACGTTCCGGGAGGACTCCGGCGGCGCCAACGGCCTGGCCTTTGGCAAGGGTGATACGCTGATCGCGTGCGAGGGCACCAATGGACGTCTGGTGGCCCTTGATCCGCAGGGCCACGCCACGGTGGTGACCGACACGTACCAGGGCACGCGGTACAATCAGCCCAATGACCTGTGGGTCGACCCCAAAGGCGGGATCTACTTCTCCGACCCAGTGTATGGCGTTGGCTCGGTGGTGCAGGGCGGCGAGCACGTGTACTACCTGACGCCCAGACGCGACCGCGTCCTGCGAGTCATCGCCGACATGGTACGCCCCAATGGTCTCGTGGGAACGGCTGACGGCAAGACCCTGTACGTAGCCGACCATGGAGCCGGGCGAACGTACCGCTACAGCATCAACACCGATGGTTCGCTGACGGGCAAGGCGCTGTTCGCGGCCAGGGGCTCTGACGGCATGGAACTCGACAGTCAGGGGAACCTGTACCTGACCGACAACAGTGTCGTGGTGTACGACTCTACCGGCAGAGAGCGGGGCCAGATCAGGGTACCCGAAACGCCCACGAACCTGTGTTTCGGCGGCACCGACGGCCGCACGCTCTTCGTGACCGCGCATACGTCCCTGTACGCCATCCGCATGCGCGTTACGGCAGCCGTCGCCACCGCGGGCCAGGGTGGCGGGCAGACCGGTGGCGGCACGGGGCAGCAGCCCGGGGGCGACACCGGTACGCAACCGGGCGGGTCAAGCCTGGGAAGCCTTGCCTGGGATATTGGCCTGCGGGTCAATGAGCCGGGCGCCTCCGTCGGCTACACCCTGTTCGCGCCCAAACACTACACCCGCACGTACCTGATCGATAACGCCGGGCAGGTGGTCAACACCTGGGACAGCAAATACGAGCCCGGCCAGTCGGTGCATCTGCTGCCTGACGGGCACCTGCTGCACTCTTGTTTCATCAAGACAGCCGCGGCCATCGGCGGCGGCGAGGGGGGCCGGCTCGAGGAGTACGACTGGGACGGCAACCTGGTCTGGGAGTTCGACTACTACACGGCGGACTACGCGCTGCATCACGACGTGCAACCGCTGCCCAACGGGCACATCCTGGCCCTGGCCGTCGAGCGCAAGACAGAATCCCAGTGTCTGGCCGCCGGCTTTGCCGCCGCCAAGCTGCGCGACAAGGTGCTCTTCCCGGATTATGTGGTCGAGATCGAGCCGATCCGGCCCAAAGGCGGCCGCATTGTCTGGCAATGGCATGTCTGGGACCACCTGATTCAGCAGAACGATGCGAGCAAGGCCAACTACGGCGTCGTGGCCGATCACCCTGAACGCATCTGGGTCGACGCCAACGGCAACGACGCTGTGGCCTTCTGGAACCACATGAACTCCATCGACTACAGCCCCGAGCTCGACCAGGTCATGCTCAGAGTGCGCGGCTGCTCAGAACTGTGGGTGATCGATCACAGCACCACCACTGAGCAGGCCGCCGGCACCTCCGGGGGCCGGCACGGCCGCGGTGGCGACCTGCTGTACCGCTGGGGCAACCCAGCCGCTTACGGCCGGGGCAGCGCCGCGGATCAGCTGCTGTTCCAGCAGCACGACACCCAGTGGATCGAGCCCGGGCTGCCCGGTGCAGGCCACATCTTGGCATTCAACAACGGCCTGCGGCGCCTGCCCCCGGGCGTGACCCGCCAAGCTGACTTGCCAGCCTACGAGGTGGGCCTTGACTGGGGCTACTCAACAGTTGACGAGATGGTCCCCCCGATGGCAGCCGATGGTTCGTACACCCTGGCCGACCGGCAACCGTACGGACCGCGGCAGCTGGCCTGGACGTACGTTGCAGACCCGCCCACCAGCCTGTTCGCCGAGGCCATTTCCGGCGCCCAGCGCCTGCCGAATGGCAACACCCTGGTCTGCAACGGCACGAGCGGCATCCTCTTTGAGGTCACACCGGCGGGCCAGACCGTATGGAAATACGTGTGCCCGGTAACCGGCGACGGCCCCATCGCCGTCGGCGACTCCATTCCCCTCGATGAGCGCGGTCACGCGATGAACGCCATTTTCAAGGTCCACCGCTATGCCCCCGATTACCCGGGCCTGGCAGGCCGAGCCCTGGTGGCTCGCGGTCCAGTCGGACTAGACGGGTCGACCACGGCGGTCCAGGATGCGAGCCCGGCGTTGCCCGGCACGTCGGGTCTGGGCGCCACGTACCCCAACCCGTTCAACGCGACCACAACCATACCCTTCACATTGGCCAGCGCCGGCACGGTCCGCCTGGCGGTCTATAATGCGCTGGGCCAACCCGTGGCCGTGCTGGTCAACGGCCCGCTCAGTGCCGGTGCCCACAAGGTGACCTGGAACGCCGGTACGGCGCCCAGTGGTCTGTACTTCAGCCGCCTGAGCTGGAGTACCGGAACCCAGACCGCGAAGCTGCTGCTGGTGCGCTGAGCGGCTCGAACCACGGGTGCCTGCGTTTTTCTATTGACAAACCCCACGCGATTCCTGACTATGTTCGGCGTGCGAACAAAGTCCATCGGTAGGCCATGGGCCGAGGGGTCGAAGGGGTCGCGGGCATGAAGGCGCAGCCAGCCGTTCTCGAGGTGCGAAATCTGTGCAGGACGTTCCGCTCCACGAGGTGGTTCAGGCCAGCAAGCGAAACGCGGGCCGCCAGCGACGTGTCGTTCCGTCTGGAACGCGGCCAGGCAGTGGCACTGGTGGGCGAATCGGGCAGCGGCAAGAGCACCATCGGACGGCTGCTGCTGCGCTTGGACACGCCCGACGGGGGAGCCATCTGCCTGGCCGGCGAGGACGTGCTGAAGCGTGAGCCGCGGCGGGCCTCGCTGGCGTACCGCCGCCAGGTGCAAATGGTGTTCCAGGATCCGTTCGGCTCCCTCAACCCGGTCCACCGTATTGGCTACCACCTGGAGCGCCCGCTGCGGCGCCACGGCGCCGTTGGCACTGGGGCGCCTGCCGTGCGGGCCCGCGTCCTGGAACTGCTTGACCACGTCGGCCTGGTACCGGCCGTGGATTTCGTCGATCGCTACCCGTACGAACTCTCCGGCGGGCAGCGCCAGCGGGTCGCCATTGCCCGCGCCCTGGCGGTAGAACCGACGGTGCTGGTGGCCGACGAGCCCACGTCGATGCTGGATGTGTCGATCCGCATGGGGGTGCTCAACCTGCTGGCGTCGCTCAAACGCGATCGCGGCCTGGCCATCCTGCTGATTACCCATGACCTGGCTTCGGCGCGGTACCTGGCCGAACGCATCTTGGTGCTCTACCGCGGCCGCCTGGTTGAGGATGGCCCGAGCGAGTCCATCGTGCGTTCACCGGCGCATCCGTACACCCGGGCTCTGTTGGCGGCCAGCGCTGGCGGCAGCGGGGCCGCCGCGCCCGGCGCCGGCGACGCGGCTGAAGGTGGCGCGCCGGGCCACGTCCCCGCCTCGGCGGCCACCGCGATCCTAGACCGCACGGCGCCGACGGCGGCGTCACTGGCAGCGCCGGACAGCGGCCAGGCATGCCCGTTTGCGGCCCGTTGCCCCCAATGCCACGAGTTATGCCGCTACCTTGAGCCGGCGCCCCGCGTCTGGGGTGACCGCGTCGTTCGCTGCCACCTGTACCCCGCTCCGGCGGCGGCCGCAGAGGACTGAGGCCATGGCCCGGACCGCTGTCCAGGCGTTCGCCAGCGGCACACCGCCGGGGCGGCGCCCCGCGCTGCGGCCGCGGCTGGCCCTTGGGGCCAATCCGGCCGCTACCCCGGGCAGCAATCGCCTGGAGCCGCCGGTCGCGGCACCGCCGATGGCTACCACCCCCTGCCCTTCGCCGGCGCATCCGGCGTACGGAGGCCCCATGAACCCCAATGCCCCGCGCCGGCGGCTCGGCGACATCCTGCTCCCGGTCCTGATGGCAACCGCGCTGGTGGCCTGGCCGCACGGCCTCGGAGCGATCAGGGCCGACGCCCAGTCTGCGCGCCAGACCGTGCGGGTGGTCACGGACGCGGCCGGCAGCCGGCTGCAGGTCGATGGCCGCGACTTCCTCGTGCGGGGCATGAATTGGGATTACATCCCCATCGGCCAGAATTACGCCTTCAATCTATGGCAGCAACCGGACGAGGTAGTCCGCGAAGCCGTTGATCGGGAGATGTCTCTGCTGGCCGCCATGGGCGTCAACGCCATCCGCATCTCGACCGGGGTGCCACCGCGGTGGATCAGCTACATCCACGAACGCTATGGCATCTACAGCATCATCAACCACTACGTCGGTCGGTACGGCGCCACGCTCGACGGGGTCTGGCACCCCACCATCGACTACTC
>CAITNQ010000100.1 GCA_903893785.1 uncultured Gemmatimonadota bacterium | reverse complement strand
CCGCCTGGGAAGCGCGACACGAGCACGTCACGGATGTCCTCGCGCGGCGGGCTGGCCACCACCACCAATCCTTCGGGGCTGTCGGTCGGCAGGTCTTTGAGGCTGTGGACAGCCAAGTCGATCTCGCCGGCGAGCAGCGCTGCCTCCAGCTCCTTGGTGAAGACCCCCTGACCTCCGAAGGATCGCAGCGGCCCGGTCGCCACATCGCCGTGGGTGCGGATGATCTGCACCGCCACCTCCAGACCAACCTGGCGGGCCCGCAGCAGGTCGGCGATCATGTTCGTCTGCGTGAGCGCCAGTTGGCTGCCGCGTGAACCAATTACCAATCGCATCGCCCCTCCGGGTTCGGGCTGCCCGCAGCGTCGGCTGCCGGGGCCCTGAATAACTGGGTATGGGCGAGGAAATATACAGGGCCCGGTGAGCGGCGCCCAGGCAGCGGCCACGGCTGGCGTGGGCGCGGCGCCACGGGCGGCGGCCGCACCGGTTGGTCGAGGTGGGGGATAACGCAAGGCCACCGGGGCACGCCCCGGTGGCCTTGGTCATGGTCGATCTTGTCTGCCGGCAGGAGACGCCGCCGACGCTTTGGATCAGGTGTCGAAGTAGAGGGCGAACTCGTAGGGATGGGGACGCAGGCGAATGGCGTCGACTTCGTTGGTCCGCTTGTACTCGATCCACGCCTCGACCAGGTCCTTGGTGAACACGCCACCGCGCAGCAGGAACTCGTGGTCTTGCTCGAGGGCGGCCAGGGTCTCGTCCAGCGAACCCGGCGCCTGGGGCACCAGGGCGCGGTCTTCCGGACCCAGGTCATACAGGTTCTTGTCCAGGGGTTCGCCCGGGTCGATGCGGTTCTGCACGCCGTCCAGACCGGCCATCAACATGGCCGCGAAGGCCAGATACACATTGGTGCTCGGATCCGGGCAGCGGAACTCAATGCGCTTGGCTTTGGGCGACGACGAGTACATCGGAATCCGGATGCAGGCCGACCGGTTCCGCTGCGAGTAGGCAAGGTTCACCGGCGCCTCGTAGCCCGGAACCAACCGGCGGTACGAATTGGTCGTCGGATTGGTGATGGCGAGCAGGGCCGGCGCGTGCTTGAGCAGGCCGCCGATGTAGTGGAGAGCGGTTTCGCTCAGACCGGCGTAACCCGACCCCGGGAACAGGGGCGTGTTGCCGCGCCACAGGCTCTGGTGCGTGTGCATACCCGTGCCGTTGTCGCCGAACAGGGGTTTGGGCATGAAGGTGGCCGTCTTGTTGTGCTTGCGGGCCACATTCTTCACGATGTGCTTGTAGAGCATCATGCGGTCACCACAGACCAGCAAGGGGCAGAAGCGGATGTCGATCTCGCACTGGCCCGCGGTCGCCACCTCGTGGTGATGCAGCTCCACATCCAGGCCGCTCTGCAGCATGGTCAAGACCATCTCGGAACGCAGGTCGTGGAGCGAGTCAGTCGGCGGTACTGGGAAATAGCCCCCCTTATAGCCCGGCTTGTAACCAAGGTTGGGGCTCTCTTCCCGGCCGGAGTTCCAGCGCCCTTCGTTCGAGTCGATATGGTAGAAACCGAAATTGGGCCCTTGGTCGAAGCGGATGTCGTCGAAGACGAAGAACTCGGCTTCGGGGCCGAAGTACGCCGTGTCCGCGATCCCGGTGGATTTCAGGTACGCCTCAGCCCGCCGGGCCACACCGCGCGGATCGCGGTTGTAGTCTTCGCGGGTGATCGGGTCCTGGATGGAGCAGATCAGCGACAGGGTCGGTACCTGCGCGAACGGATCCATCATCGCTGTGGTCGGATCGGGTATCACCAGCATGTCGCTCTGGTCGATGGTCTTCCAGCCGCGGATAGAGGACCCGTCGAAACCGAGGCCGTCGGTGAAAACATGTTCCCCGAAGTGGCCGATCGGCGTCGTGTAGTGCTGCCACGCCCCGGGCAGGTCCACGAACTTGTAGTCGACCATTACCGCGCCCTGCTGGCGGGCCAGATCCAGGGCCTGTGCAACCGCTGGATTGCTCGCGCCGCCGCTTGCCGATGTCCTGCTGGTAACCCGCTTGGCCATCACGGACTCCCTATCTGGGGTGAGCACGACGGGCGGTTGTCGGCCACCCGTACCGTGTTTTGTTCGAGCATTGATCTGCAATCCGCGTGCCAAATGCGTCTGCGGCGCTCCTGTGGCAGTCTAGACTGTTGGTCCGCAGTCGCTTACCGTGTTTCCATGGGGACCTGAACACGAGGCACTGCAAAGCACAATAACGTCGTTTGAGCCGCAAAAACGACAAAAATGGTGTAATCTGGCCGTGCCCACCGACAACTCGCAAGGCGCTCCAGGGCGCGGACGCGCGCTCGCGCCGCAGGATCGTCGTCTACCGAGGCCGGGGCTGCGGGTTCCGGACGCCCCTTTGGGCGCTTGGACTGCTACCGTCCGCGTCGGCATCTTGGATTCATACAAAAATGACGTCCGCGACTAGCAATTACGACAAATATGTCGCTATCGAAGGCCGTGACTCGCGTCCGGATCCCGTGACCGACTGCCCCAGGGCATGCCTCCAGCGCGCGCTACCGCCTGGGGAACAGACCACTCGACCGCGACTCAGGTGCTGCATGGCGCGCGCCTGAGCGCCGCCGTCGCGGGGCGGCGCGCGGACCCGCAGGCGGCGGGCACGGTACAGTCCCGGCCGCGGCGGCGCCGGCCCGGGTCCGTCCGCCAAGGGGCAGCGGGTCCTGACCCCCGCTGCCGGGCGGGCGCCGCCACCGGCCCTGACGGGCAGCAACGCGGTGTCGGGCCGGTACGGGGGGCAACGAAGTCTGTTGCCCGGCGGCCGTGACGCGCCACCGAGCCCTGGCCCGGGGGTCAGCGACGGGTTGGGGCCGGGCTGCGGTACGACTTCGGATCGATGTCGAGGCGACTCAGACGGTAGGCGAAAATCCGGGGCGTGGTTCCCAATCGTCGGGCCGCCCCCGCCACGTTGCCGCGCGCGTTCTTGAGCGCTTCGACCAAGATCTCCCGTTCATAGGCACCCATGAGGGCTTCGAAGGTGCCGGACACGCGCGTCCCGGTGGCTTCGGCGGTCTGCAGCGAAGGGGGCAGGTGGTGGCCGTGGACTACGCCATCACTGCTGAGGATCACGGCCCGTTCGATGCAGTTTTCCAGCTCGCGCACATTGCCGGGCCAGTGGTAGCGGGTCAGCATGTCGATGGCCGGCGTGGAGATGCGTTTCATGTCCTTGCCGTGCTGCCGAGCGTAGCGTTCCAGGAAATGGTCGGCCAACTGCAGAATGTCCGATGGCCGTTCGCGCAGCGGCGGTAGGAAGATCGGGAAGACATTCAGGCGGTAGAAAAGGTCACCGCGGAACGTGCCGCGGGCGACGGCTTCCTCGAGATTGACGTGGGTTGCAGCAATGATGCGCAGGTCCACCGCGATGGGTTCGCTGCCCCCCAACCTTTCTACCTCGCGTTGCTGGATGACGCGCAGCAGCTTCACCTGGACGGCAGGCGTCAACTCGCCGATTTCGTCCAGGAAAATGGTCCCCCCGTGGGCGCGCTCGAAACGGCCTAGCCGCGTCGAGGAGGCGCCGGTAAAGGCGCCCTTCTCATAGCCGAACAGCTCGGCTTCGACGAGTGTCTCGGGCAGCGCCGCCAGGTGCACCTTCACCAACGGGCGGTGGGCCCGGGCGCTGTTGAAATGGATGGCATCAGTAACCAGTTCCTTCCCGGTACCGCTCTCGCCTCGCAGCAGCACGGTCGCATCCGAGGCGGCCACCTGCCCGATCAACTCACCGATCTCCTGCATGGGCCGCGAGTTGCCGATCAGGTTGGCCGGGTGGAAGCGCTCGCGCAGTTCGCGCTGCAGACGCTGGTTCTCATCGAGCAGCAGGCCGCGTTCTTCGCGCGCCCGGCGGCGTGCCGTCACCGCCTGACCGATCATCGCGGCCACGATGGACAGCAGCCGCACATGCTCCTGCAGCAGCGCGTCGGTCTCGTACGGAGTATCGATGCTGAGCGTGCCGATCACCTCCTGACGCAGCAGGAGCGGTACGCAGATGAACGATGTCTGCCCCTGGGCCGTGCGCTTGTGGGCCCCGGTCCGGTCAAGGAAAAGTGGCTCACTGCCGATCCGCGGCACGATCACCGGTTTCCCTGTGTCGACGACACGGCCGGTGATTCCTTCACCCACCTTGTAGCGACCGCGCTTCATCTCGGACTTTGACAGACCGTAGGCGATGTCGACGGCCACCTGCCCCTCGCCCTGGTGGAGCAGGCTGATCGTCCCCAGACGCATGGCGAGGCGGTCGCACAGCAGCTTGAGGATGCCGTGCAGGGCGTCCTCGAACTGCGTGCCCGAGCCAAGGACCTGGCCGATTTCGTAGAGCGTGGCGATCTGCCGTTGGGCGTAGTCGCCGCGGGTCGCTGCCGGCATCGGGAGCCTTCCCAGGTTAGCATGGACACCTGAATATCGGGTCCGGCGGCGCCCCCATGCCAACCCGTCGCGCGGTTTGACATCCCTGCCGAGGACAGATATTGTAACCATCGCGAGGGGGCCGGCGGAGGCCAGGCGCGAGCGGCAGCGCGAAAGGACCAGAGCCAGGATGGACAAAGACATCGGCGAGCTGCTGAAAGACTGGCCGTTCGACCCCGAGGCCAATGTCCGCCGCATCCGTGGTGACGACGGCGTCCCCAAACTTCAGGTGCGCGTCGATCAAGGCGCTTTCCAGGGGTTGCTGCAGCTGAACTTGGATGGCCGTCCAGATGGTCGCCGGCCCCACGATGCCGAGTTCGCGCTGGATTACCACCGGTCGGCGCTGTCTCGCCACCGCGAGCGCCACGAGGGCGCTGACGCCGGCTTCACCCTTGACCGTGAAGCCTGCCGCGAGCTCTTCGATGAGAGTTCGCGTGTGTACGGCCGCTATGTGTTCCTCCTGCAGCTGAAGGACTACAGCCGGGTCATCCGCGACACGGAGCGCAACATGGACCTGTTCCGCTTCGTTAACGCCTATGCCGAGCACGAGGACGACCGGCGCAACCTTGAGCGGTGGTGGCCCTACATCCTCCGCATCAATGCCACGGCCCGGGCCATGCAGGCGGCCGACCACGGCGACTTCGACCAGGCCCTGGCCATCATCGACGAGGTGAAGTCGCGTATCCGTGAACTGGCCGAGGTCGATGCCGAAGAGTTCCAGGTCGAAAGGGAGCGCTCGGAACAGGCGCTCGACGAACTGACCACGGATCTGGCGGCGCGGCGCCCGCCCACTCGCGCTGAGGTGCTCCGCCTGCGGCTGCAGCAGGCGGTCGAACGCGAGCAGTTCGAACAAGCCGCAGTGATCCGCGACCAGCTCCGTCGGCTCGGCGAAGGCGGCCACGTCGCTTGACGCCGGATCGGCGGGGAAGTGCCGGGCTCAAGCCGATAGCGGCTCCGTGGCCGGCGCTATGGCCAGACTACGCAGCAGGCTGGGGACGCAGGGCGCCGTGTTGAGCAGCGGCCGGTGCTCGGGCCGCACGAAGGCTTCGTTCGCCGCGTGCTCCAGGAAGGCCAGCAGTCGATCGAAGTAGCCCCGCGTGTTCAGCAGGCCGACGGGCTTGTCGTGGTAACCCAGTTGTGCCCACGACACCGCCTCGAACATCTCCTCCAGCGTACCGAACCCGCCGGGCAGGACGGCGAACGCTCGGGCACGTGCGGCCATGGCGGCCTTGCGTTCGGCCATGCCGTCAACGACGAGCAGTTCGTGCAGCCCCGGGTGCCCCAACTCGGCATCGTGCAGCCGCTGTGGGATGACCCCCACTACTTCCACCCCGTGCGCTAGCGCCGCGTCGGCCAGGGCGCCCATGAGCCCCTCGCGGCCGCCGCCGTACACCAGCCCCAGCCCGGCCGGGGCCAGCGCCGCGCCCAGTTCCTCGGCGGCCCGGCGGTAGTCGGGGTGGCCCCCCGGTGCCGAGCCGCAGAACACGCACAGATGGGTGGCGGCCATCGTTCGGCTCAGGGGCGGATCACGGGCGAGGGCCGCGGGGACGTCGCCAAGCCGCCCGCGCCTCCGGCCCCCGTTGGCGGCGGCGCCACTGCGCCAGCATGGCCATGACCCACAGCGCGATGCCGATGTAACCGAGCAGTTCCGTGGTCACGGAGTCAGTAGATGGCTGCGTCGTCGACCAGTGCCAGGAGTGCCTGGTACCGCGCCGGGTGCCGCAGTTTGCCCAGCGCGCGCTCCTTCAACTGGCGCACGCGTTCGCGCGTCAGCCCCATCAGACCGCCGATCTGCTCCAGCGTCAGCGCTTCGCTACCATCGAGGCCGAAGTAGAGACGAATGATGCGCAGTTCCCGTTCGTCGAGGCTGTTGAGCACTTCCTCCAGCTGGTCGCGGGCGGACTCGCGCAGAACGTGGGCGTCCGGGGTGGCCTGGTTGTTGTCGGCCAGAATGTTAAGCAGCGAGCGTTCGTCGTCCTCCTCGAAAGCCTCGTCGAGCGAGCGCACGGCGCGCGCCGACAGCATGGTTTCGAGTACTTCCTCCGGCGGTACGTCAAGGGCTTGGGCGATTTCCTCGATGCCCGGGTCGCTTTCGCGGCCCTGACCCAGCCGCCGCGACACGCGCGAGATGTCCTTGAGGAGCGAGAGCTTGTTCAGCGGCAGGCGCACGGTGCGGGCGTGCTCGGCGATGGTCTGCAGGATGGACTGCTTGATCCACCACACCGCATAGGAGATGAACTTGTACCCTTTGGTGCCATCGAAGCGCTCGGCGGCGGTCAGCAACCCCAGGTTGCCGGCGCTGATCAGGTCGGAGAGCGACAGGCCGCGGTTCTGGTAGTTCTTGGCCACATCGATCACGAAGCGGAGGTTAGCCTGCACCAGCTCGTCCCGCGCGCCCAGGTCGCCATCTTTGATGCGGGCCGCCAGCTCTACTTCGCGCTCGCGCGACAGGGGCCGCGATTCGGCGATATCGTCGAAGTAGAGCCGCAGTGTGCTCTCCTCATCGCTCAGGATCTCCTGCATGGTGTAACCCATCTCAGTCAGCTCTCCTCTGCGGGGTCGCACGGGCCAACAGGGCCGGCGCGGCGCGCGGTTAACAGGGCATGAAGTTCGTCGGCCGTGGTCATGTGGGGCAGGGCGTCCCGCAGCTCCGGGGCACTGAGCGTGCCGGCCAGGTTTGCCAGCAGCGGCAGGTAGGGGTCACTGCCGCTAGCCGGGACCGCCACCAGGCAGATCAGGTGGACCGGGCCGCGGTCATCGCCGGACGGGAAATCGATCGGCTGCTTGGCCACCCCCACGGCCACGCCCAGTTCGGCCACGGCGCGGCTACGGGCGTGCGGCAGCGCCACACCATCGCGGACGATGGTGCTCTGCAGGGCTTCACGCTCCAGCACTGACTGCAGGAAGCTCAGGCTGTCGCGTACGATCCCGTGTCGATGCAGCCGATCCACCAACTCCTTGATGGCGCCGATTTTGGTACCCGAGCACAGGCTGGGGACCAGCAGCTCCGGGTTCAACCAGCTGTCGCTGCCGACGGGGTGCGCATATTCTGCGCTCTCAGGGCGGCATGCGCTGCTCATCACGACGTTTATCTTCCTCTTGGACTGTGAGTTGCGGGTAACAGAACAGGGTCTGCAAGTTCTGCGCACAGGGCGGAGCTGCCGCGGGCAACAGGCCCGGTGGCCGTGCCTGACCGGGAGCTGCCTGCCCGCCGCGGGTGGGCGGGCAGGGTTGCGCCGGATTCCCTGCTCGCCCGGTCACGCCCTCGTTCCCGGGCTGCCCGCGTCCTCTGCTCCGCTTCGCTGCCCATCGACAGGCGGGGTAGCAAAAACTGGGCCAGATCCGTCCGTTGCCATCGTAAGATATTGTATGTAAATATCTTACAGCGATGCGGGGGCGTCTTCCAACAGTCCGTGTGGCGCCGGGGCGGGGGGGCAATGCAGCGTCAGGTGCAGATTTTGCAGCAGGGCTGGCGGAGTCAACCTGCGTCGAGGTCGTCGCTGCCGGGCGACGCGATGTTGTAGCGCTTGATTTTGTACTGGAGCGCGCGCACGCTGATCCCCAGGATGCGCGCTGCCTGGCGCCGATTGGCGGTGACGCGGTTCAGGGTGTGACGGATCAGTTCGGCCTCGACGCTCTCGACCGTAGTTCCCAGGCGCACCGTGAACTCGCCCAGGTCGGCGTCGTCGGCGCCGCGGCCGCCGGGCAGGTGCTCAACGCGAATCAGCCTTTCGGTGCAGGTGACCGCCAGCCGCTGCGCCAGGTTGCGCAGCTGCCGCACATTGCCCGGCCACGGCTGTCCCGCCAGGTGTTCCAGTGCTTCGGGGCTGAATTGCCGGCGCCCTTCGCCCTGCGCCCGGCACGCTTCGTCCAGGAACATCTCGGCCAACACCGGGATGTCTTCGCGGCGCTCACGCAACGAGGGTACGTCCAACGGCAGCACATTCAGGCGGTAGTAAAGGTCTTCCCGGAAGGTCCCGTTCCGCACCGCGGCCTCCAGATCGCGGTTAGTCGCAGCAATGATGCGCACATCGGCGCGCCGGATCTGCGGATCGCCGACGGCCTGGTACTCGTGGTTCTCCAGGACCCGCAGTAACTCCACCTGGTTCTTCAACGGCACTTCGCCGACTTCGTCGAGGAACAGACTGCCGCTATCGGCCAGTGCGAATCGTCCCGGGCGATCTGCATGCGCCCCCGTGAAGGCGCCTCGCACGTGGCCGAACAGCTCGCTGGCAAACAGGTCTTCGGTAAAACCGCCGCAGTTGACCGCCACGAAGGGCCCGTTGCCGCGGCGGCTGCGCTCGTGGATGGCCCGCGCCAGCAGGTCCTTGCCCGAACCGGTTTCGCCGCGCAGCAGCACCGGCACATCCGACAGGGCCACCTGTTTGGCCACCGTGGCGGCGGCCTGCATGGCGGCACTGCGGCGCACAACCTTGCGGAAGGTATCTTGACCCTCCAGCCGCGAGTGCAGCCGACGGTTCTCCCGGACCAAGTGAACGTGCTCGCCCGCTCGCTTGACCAGCAGGCGCAGGTGCTCCAGGTCGACAGGCTTGGTGAGAAAGTCGAAGGCGCCCTTGCGCATTGCCTCGACCGCCGTGGTGACATTGCCGTGCGCTGTCAAGATGATGGTCTGCGTGTCCGGCTGATGGTCGCTGACGTATTCGAGCAGTTCCATGCCGCTGGCGCCGGGCATGCGCAGGTCCGCGATCAACAGGTCATAGCCGGGATCGGCCAGCAGGGCCCGGGCCTGAACGCCGTCAACCGCCAGGTCCACCACGGTGTCGCCGGGCCGCTGCAGGGCCTCCTGAAGCCCTTCGCGGATGAACACTTCGTCGTCGGCGATGAGGATGCGCAGTGGGCGCGGCGGCATGGCTCTGGCTCAGCGATGGGATGACCGTGGCAACGGCAGCCGGACGCGTACCTGGGTACCACGACCCAGGGCGCTCGCCACCTCGATGGTGCCCTCGTGCTGGTGCACGATCCGCTGCGCGATCGACAGTCCCAGCCCGGTCCCTTCGTCCTTGGTGGTGTAGTAGAACTCGAAGACCCGGCCGAGGTCTTCGCCGCCGATGCCCTGACCGTCGTCGGCGATCTCCAGCAGCACCTGACGGGCTTCGCGGGCCGAACGCAGCGCGATATGGCCCCCGGGCGCGACGGCCTGGAAGGCGTTGATGAGCACATTGAGCAACGCCTGGCTGAGCTGGTTCTCATCGACTTCGATCAACGGCAGGTCGGGGTGCAGTTCCAGCGCCAGGCAGATGCCGCGCTCGCGCGCTTCCGGCTCCACCAGGGCATGGATGTGCGCCAGCAGGTCGTTGGGCGACATGGTGCGCAGATGCAGCGCCGGCGGTCGCGAGAAACGCAGGAAGTTGCGCACGATCGCCTCGAGCCGCCGCATCTCGGTGCGCGCCACGGCGACCCGCCGGCCCGACCGGGCGGCCAGCTCGCCGCCGGACTGGTTCAGGTCCTCCTGCAGGAGCTGCAGTTGAATGTCAATCGCGCTCAGAGGATTGCCGACCTCATGGGCCAGCGACGAGGCGAGTCGTCCGAGGGCGGCCATCTTCTCGACCTGCCAGATATCCCGTTCGGCTCGTTTGAGGTCCGACACCTCGTGGACCATGACCACCCGGGGGGCATCCGGCGCCGACGCCAGAGCCTTCGCCGACAGCCGCAGCCAGCGCGGCTCGCCGCGCTCGCGGGGCCGCGACAGATCGCGGGTGCCGTGGGCTGGATGGGCCAGGACGTGGGCCAGCGCCGCCTCTGCTTCAGCGTCGGCCGCCACGGTTTCGGTCAGCACCGTGCCCGGCTGAACGGTCAACCCCAGCAGCGCCCCGAAGGCTCCATTCGCCAGCAGCACCCGGCCATGCGCGTCGCACACCGCCAGGCCCTCGGAAAGGCAGTCGAGCACCCGTTCGGGACTAACGCTCGCAGTCGGCGATCGATCTGCCGCTCCCGCAGGGGGCAGGGGCGGCTCATTCGGATCCATTGACAGGGCGCCACCGGGTAGTAGGTTCAGACCAACGTGGAGCAGAATAAGGGTCCCGCACACCGGGTGCGCAACCGCGCGATGTTCAACGCCATAGCGCGGCGCTACGACCTCCTCAACCATGTGCTCAGTATCGGCATTGACCGGTACTGGCGTTGCCGGGCTATGGCGGTGGTCAAGGCTATGGGAGGGGGGACGGCCCTCGACCTGGCCACGGGGACTGCCGATCTGGCGTTGGGCCTGGCGCGTTTGCCCGGCTGGCGGGTCATCGGGGTGGACCCGGCCCGCGCCATGCTGGACCTGGGCCGCACCAAAGTGGCCGCGGCGCAGCTGCAGGCCGCGGTGGAACTGCTGGTGGCCGAAGCCGAAGGTCTGCCCTTCGCCAGCGCCAGCTTCGATCTGGTCACCGCTGCCTTCGGTGTGCGTAACTTCACGGATTTGCCGCGGGCCCTGGGCGAGGCGCGCCGCGTCCTGCGGCCGACGGGAAGGCTGCTGGTCCTGGAGTTCTCCGAACCCGCGGCACCGGTGTTCCGGTCCATCTACCGCTGGTACTTCGGCGCGGTCCTGCCGCGCGTGGGCGGTTGGGTCTCGGGCCAGCGCGAGGCCTATGCGTATCTGCCGCGGTCGGTCGCGGGTTTCCCCTCGGGAGCGGCGTTTCTAGGGTGCCTGCGGTCCGCCGGCTTTGTCGATGCCACGGCGACGCGGTTGACGCTCGGCGTGTGCACGCTGTACAGCGCTCGGCGTTGACGATGTCCCGGTGGGCGGTTAGCGTACTGGCCGCGGTTTCGGCGCCCCTCGCGGCGCCCGGGTTCTGCACGCGCACCCAGGAGTGAAGGTTTGCTGACGTCGTTACTGGCCAGGGCCGGTCTGGCGGACATACATGCTCGGGTGATGGCCGGCGAGCGCCTGACGGCGGCCGATGGCATGGCCCTTTACGCGTGCCCGGATCTGCCCGCCGTGGGCTACCTGGCCAACTGCGTGCGCACCCTTCGCCATGGCGACACGACCTACTATGTGCGCAACCAGCACATCAACTACACGAACATCTGCAACAAGCTCTGCCGTTTCTGCTCGTTTTACGTGCGTCCGCGGCACGCTGAAGGGTACGTCCTGACGCCGGCCCAGGCGGCGGCCCGGGTCGAGCAATACCGCCAGCACCGGATCAGCGAAATCCACATGGTGGGCGGGGTGAATCCGCAGTTGCCGTACCAATACTACCTGGACCTGCTGCGCGCCGTAAAGGCGGCCCGACCGGGAGCCCACCTGAAGGCCTTCACCATGATCGAGCTGGCGCAGATCCAGCGGGTGGCCCGCCTGCCGTTGGAGCAGGTGCTGGCTGATCTGCGCGCGGCCGGACTGGAGTCCATGCCCGGGGGCGGCGCCGAGGTATTCAGCGCCCGCGTGCAGAGCGACTTGTTCTGGACCAAGGCCGACTCCGAGGAATGGCTGCACCTGGCGGCTGCGGCCCACCGCGCCGGGTTGCCGTCCAACGCCACCATGCTCTATGGCCACATCGAGAACCCGGCCGAGAAAGTGCAGCACCTGTGCCGGTTGCGGGAGGTGCAGGACGCGACGGGCGGGTTCCGCTGCTTCGTACCCCTGTCTTTTCACCCCGAGCGCACCGAACTGGCCCACCTGCCGGGGCCAACCGGATGTGCTGACCTGCGCGAGCTGGCGGTGGCCCGTCTGATGTTGGACAACTTCGCCCACGTCAAGACGTTCTGGGTCATGAACACCATCGAGATCTCCCAGGTCGCCCTGTGGTATGGCGCCAATGACATCGACGGGACAGTGATGGACTACGAGGTGACCCGCGGCGCCGACGGCCAGACGCGGCAGCGGTTGACTCACGAGGAACTGCTGGGCCGCATTGCCGAGGCCGGCCGGCGGCCGGTGGAACGCGACAGCCTGTACCGCCCGGTGCCGGCCGACGCCGAGGGGACGGTGGCATGACTGACGGGCTTGCACGCGCTGCGGCTGGGGAGCGCCTCAGTACCGACGACGCGTTGGCGCTGTTCGCCTGCCCGGATCTGGCGACGCTCGGGATGCTGGCCCACGCGGCTCGCCTGCGACTCCACCCCGAGCCGGTGGTGACCTATAACATTGGCCGCAACATCAACTACACGAACGTTTGTTGGGTCCGTTGCGATTTCTGTGCCTTCTACCGGGCTCCGGGCCATGACGAGGGCTATGTCCTCGGGCGCGACGAGATGTTCGCCAAGTTGGACGAGCTCGTTGCCGTGGGCGGCCGGCAGGCGGACTCGTGCGAACTGCTGCTGCAGGGCGGCCTGAATCCGAAACTCGGCCTGGATTGGTTCGAGGAGTTGTTCACCGCCATTCGCGCGCGTTTCCCCATGGTGCATCTCCACGCGCTGTCAGCCACCGAGATCATCTACCTCGCCCACCGGGCCCGAGTGCCCCTGGCAACGGCTATCGAGCGCCTCCACGCCGCCGGTTTGGCGTCCATCCCGGGAGCTGGCGCCGAGATCCTCAGCGACGCCGTGCGCGACCGCATCGGCTTCCGCAAAGACCGCGTCGCCGAGTGGCTCGAGGTCCACCGGGTGGCCCACCGGCTCGGACTGCCCACCACGGCAACGATGATGTTCGGTCACGCGGAGACCGTGGCCCAGCGCGTTGAGCACCTGGAGCAGGTGCGCCGCCTGCAGGACGAGACGCCAGGGTTCACGGCTTTCATCGCCTGGAACTTCCAGCCCGACCACACCGCTCTGGGCGCTGACCCCAGTCGCTGGCAGGGCCGGCGCGCCACCGGCTTCGACTACCTGCGAACCATCGCCGTGGCCCGGTTGTTCCTCGACAACGTGCCTCACCTGCAGGCATCGTGGGTCACCCAGGGGCCTAAGATCGCTCAGGTCTCGCTGTTCTACGGCGTCGACGACCTGGGCAGCACCATGCTGGAGGAGAACGTCGTCAGCGCCGCCGGGACCACCCACACCGACGAGGTCGACCTGGGCACCATGCGGCGCCTGATCCGGTCGGCCGGGTTCACGCCCATACGCCGCGACACGCTGTACCGTCCGGTGGCCGAGACCGCGGCCTGACATGGCGGTGCGCCTGGGCGGCATCGTCTTCCTGAACGCTCGTCCCTTGACGCTCGCGCTGGACGGCGATCCGGGCCCATTCCAGGTGCGCTACGGAGTGCCCTCGCAATGCGCCGCCGAACTCCACGCAGGGCAGACCGACCTGGGCCTGATCCCGTCAATTGAGTACGCTCGCGGACCGCGACCCTACTGCCTGGTGCCCCAAGTGTGCGTGGCCTCCCGTGGCCCCGTGCTGACGGTCCGCCTGTATGCGCGGCGCCCCTGGGCTCAGATCCGCCGGTTGGCCCTGGACCTGTCGTCGCGAACATCGGTGGCGCTGGTGCAGATCCTGCTGGCAGAGATGCACGGTCTGCGGCCCGAACTGGTCAGTGCCGCGCCCGATCTGGACCACATGATGTCACTGGCCGATGCCGCGCTGGTCATCGGCGACAGCGTCTTCCGCTACGCGCAGCGGTCCGAGGCCGAGCTCGACCTGGGCCAGGCGTGGTCCGCCATGACCGGCCTGCCTTTTGTCTATGCCTTCTGGGTCGGGCGGCCCGGCGTCATCGACGGCTCACAGGCGCGCCACCTGGTGCGGGCCCGGGACCTGGGCCGGCAGCGCCTGGGTGCCATCGCGGCGGCATTCGCCGCCGAGCGGCCCGAGCAGTCAGCCGACTACTACCAGCGGTACCTCACGGACCACATCCACCATGACATGGGCGCCGCCGAACTGGCCGGCCTGCGCGAGTTCTACCGCCTGGCTCGCGCCCACCATCTGATCGACCACGTCCCCGAACTCGCCAGCTATGACCTTGCCGATCACTGACCCAGGCCGACGGGGCGCTCTCAGTGCCGCGGTGACGTACGGCCGCATGGTCAAGCTGACCCACTCGCTGTTTGCTTTACCCTTCGCCCTCGCCAGCGCGGGGATCGCGGCGGACCGCGTCAGCGTAACGATGGGGCAGGTCGGTTGGATCATCGCTGCCATGGTGGGCGCCCGCAGCGCGGCCATGGGCTTCAACCGCCTCGTTGACCGCCACCTCGACGCGGCCAATCCGCGTACGCGTCAGCGCGAACTGCCCACCGGGCAGGTCTCACCGGCCGCTGCGGGCGCGTTTGTCGTGCTGTCGGCTCTGTTGCTGCTGGTTGCCGCCTGGCGCCTCAACCCACTGTGCCTTGCCCTGGCGCCGGTGGCGCTCGCCGTGCTCTTCGCCTACAGCTATACCAAGCGTTTCACCTGGGCGTCGCACCTGGTCCTTGGTGTGAGCCTGGGGGCCGCGCCGGTGGGCGCCTGGATCGCATTGACCGGTTCGGTTGCCGCGCCGCCGCTGCTGCTCGCTGGCGCCGTGGTCCTTTGGGTGGCGGGTTTCGACATCATCTACGCCTGTCAGGACGTGGATTTTGACCGCCGTTCGGGTCTGCGCTCGGTGCCGGCCCAATGGGGTGTTGCCCCAGCCCTGTGGGCTTCGCGGGGCCTGCATGTCGGCGCCCTGGCGTTGCTGGTGGCTCTGGGGTGGCAGGTGGGCATGGGTGGCAGCTATGCCGTGGGCCTGGTGGTGGTCGGGGGGCTGCTGGTGTACGAACATCGCCTGGTTCGCGCTGATGATCTGTCGCGGCTGAACGTGGCCTTTTTCACCATGAACGGGGTGATCAGCGTCGTTGTGCTGGTCGCTGTGCTCGTGGACCGTCGGTGGTAACTGGACCGCTGCCCTGATCCGGACCCTTACCGGTGGCTGCCGGGGCGGGCACCCGCGTGGCCGTCACCTTGAGGATGCGCCATGAACTCGCGCCTTGATGCCGCTGGCTGGCTGGACGCTGAAGACGACCAGGTGTACCAGGTGCGCTCGCGCGCCCGGGGCCCGGCGGGCCGGTTGCGCCTGACCGCGGACCAGGTCCGCAGCGCCCCCAGCGGTCACCTGTTTGGTTACTCCCTCGATGCGGGCATGGGGTGGGATCCGGCGGAACTGGGGCGTGACGAGTACCTGGTGGTCAGCACCTGCGGCGGGTTGATGGCCGCCGACCGCCAACCCGTCGCCCTCGGGCTACACACCGGCCACTGGGAACTGGTGCTGCTGGTCGAGGCCGCAGCACGCGAACTGCGGCGACTGGGCGCGGTCCCCTTTGCCGTCTACTGCAGCGACCCCTGCGATGGGCGGACGCAGGGTACCACCGGCATGTTCGACAGCTTGCCCTATCGGAACGACGCGGCGGCCGTCATGGGCCGGCTGATACGGTCGCTGCCAACACGCCGCGGCGTGCTGGGCATCGCCACCTGCGACAAGGGGCTGCCAGCCCTGCTCATGGCGCTGGCCGGGGCGTGGACCGATCCCGTGGTGGTGGTCCCCGGTGGGGTGACCCTGCCACCCGAGACGGGCGAGGACGCCGGTCGCATCCAGTCAGTGGGGGTGCGCCTGGCCCACGGCGAGATCACCCTGGAACAGGTCAATGACTGGGGCTGCCGGGCGTGCGCGTCGCCGGGCGGTGGTTGCCAGTTCCTGGGCACCGCAGCCACTTCGCAGGTGATCGCCGAGGCACTCGGTCTGGCTCTGCCCCATGCGGCTCTGGCCCCCTCGGGCGAACCCGTGTGGCGCGAACTGGCGGTCCGTTCGGCGCGCGCGCTGGTGGCGCTGGCGGCGTCGGGCGTCACGGCTCGCGAAGTGGTCACCGACGGTGCGGTGGACAATGCCTTGGCCGTGCACGCGGCTTTTGGCGGCTCCACCAACCTGATCCTGCACCTGCCCGCCATCGCCCACGCCGCTGGCCGGCGCCGTCCCACCGTCGCTGACTGGGACCGGGTAAATCGGCAGGTCCCGCGGTTGGTCGACGTCCTTCCCAATGGACCCCGGTACCACCCCACGGTGCGCGCCTTTCTGGCCGGCGGCGTGCCGGAAGTCATGCTGCACCTGCGGCGTCTGGGGCTCTTGGACGGCACGGCGCGAACGGTCAGCGGTCTCACGGTGGACGAGAACCTGGACTGGTGGCAGCAGTCAGAGCGCCGCCGTGCTTTCCGCCGTCGCCTGACCGAGTTGGAGGGCATCGATCCCGACGACGTGATCATGGCTCCGGACCGGGCTCGGCAGGCGGGTCTGACCAGCACCGTGTGTTTCCCGGTGGGCAACTTGGCACCTGAGGGTTCGGTGGTGAAGAGCACCGCTATCGACCCGGCCATGGTCGGTGAGGACGGCGTGTACCGTCAGTGCGGGCCGGCGCGCGTTTTCGTGCGCGAGCGCGATGCCATCGCCGCCCTGCGCGATGGTCGCATCCAACCGGGAGACGTGATGGTCCTGGCTGGTTGCGGGCCCTTGGGGACCGGCATGGAGGAGATCGCTCAGGTCACCACGGCGCTCAAGTACCTTTCGTTCGGGCCCCAGGTGGCAGTGATCACCGATGCGCGTTTCTCGGGTTTCTCGGCCGGGGCCTGCATTGGCCACGTGGGGCCCGAAGCCCTCGCCGGTGGCCCCCTGGGCAAGCTCGTCGATGGCGACTGGGTCGAGGTCGTGGTCGATCGACACCGACTGGTGGGTCGCATCGACCTGGTGGGCCACGGCGAGGCGCGGTTCGGCCCGGAGGAGGGAGCGCGCATTCTCGCCGCCCGGCCGACCCGAACCGATCTGGCACCCGACGCGGAACTGCCGGCGGCGACGCGCCTGTGGGCGGCGCTGCAACAGGCAGGAGGCGGGACCTGGGGGGGCTGTGTCTTCGATGTCGAGCGGATCACCCAGTGGTTGGACGCCGGCCAGCGCGCCTGTCAGGGCGGACGAGGCGACGATGGCGGCGCGTGAAATCATCGTTGCCGTCACCGGCGCCAGCGGGGCCGTCTATGCCGGGAGGCTGCTGCGCGCCCTGCTGCAGGACGGACACCGCGTCCACCTGGTGTTGTCGCAGTACGGGCGCTACCTGTTGATCGAGGAACTGGGTTACGCCCCGGACCTGGAGTCGGTCGTGGAGTTCCTCAACCGGCTTTACGGCGACCGGGTGCGTCGGGGAAGCCTGCACCAGTACCGCGTCGGTGACCTGGCGGCGCCGCTGGCCTCGGGCAGCGCTCGGATTCACGGCATGGCGGTCGTGCCGTGCTCAATGAAGACGCTTGCCGGAATCGCCCACGGCTTGAGCACCAACCTGATCGAACGGGCCGCCGACGTGACGCTGAAGGAGCGTCGTCCGTTGGTGCTGGTGCCGCGCGAAACACCGCTGAGTCTGGTCCACCTGCGGAACTTGACCGCCGTGGCCGAGGCGGGCGGGACGCTGGTACCGGCCATGCCGGCTTTCTACCAGCGCCCCGGGTCCTTCGACGACCTGGGCGATTTCATCGCCGGCCGGGTACTCGACGTGATGGGCATCGAACACGACCTCTATCCGCGTTGGCAGGGCCCGTGGAGGGAGCCTCAGCCCCCAGCGGTGACCACGCCCCCGTGACCCGGAAAAGGCCGCTTCAGGCTGTCGTCGGTCCGGTCTCCTCGTCTTCTTCCTCGCCGCCCATCCGGTCGTGCCAGTAGCCGTAGAAGTCGCCGGTGAAATCCACCAGCAGCTGCATCACGCAGCACTCCGACTCGCCGTGGGAGAGCAGCGAGTCCACCGTGCCCCACATCAGGCCATAGCCAATCTCTTCGTCGCTGTACCCTTTGGCCTGCGCTGCCGCCACCAGGGCCTCGAACTGCGTGGCGATGGCTTCGTCGTCCATCAGTGCCCGGTGCGGATGCCCGTTGCCGCGTTCGTGCCCGTTGCCCTTCTCGTTCATCATTTCCTCAATAGATCGGCGTGAATGGGTCCATGGGGGGGTCAGGCATGTGCCTGGCGCCTGTTACGGCCCCCTCGGTGTTCCGGCAGGCCGTCCCGCGGCCCGTGCCACGCCCGGGACGGGCCCCGGCGTCCGACACCCGCGGCGGGCCCGGGCCGGTGGCAATATAGGCACAGGCCTGAACGGTACCAAGCGCCTGTCCCGCGCCTGGCCCGCCGGGTGAGGCCACCCCGGGCGCCTGTCCCGCGTCCGGTCCGCCGGGTGAGGCCACCCCGGGCGCCTGTCCCGCGTCTGGTCCGCCGGGTGATGCCACCCCGGGCGCCCGTCCCGCGTCTGGCCCGCCGGGTGAGGACACCCCGGGCGCCTGTTCCGCGTCTGGCGCGCTGGGTGAGGACACCCCGGGCGCCTGTTCCGCGTCTGGCGCGCTGGGTGATGCGGCACCAGACCCGCACTGGCCTGTGTCGGTTTGGGGACGGCGTTGTCACCCGGGCGACCCGTCCAGACCACCGCCATCCCTGGGCGCGTGACCGTGGGGCCAGCCTGCCGGACGCCCGGCCACCCGGTTGGCTGGGGCCGCCGGCCCGCGCAAGGGGCCCTCGACAGGCGACTTCGCGGTGGCCCCTGGCCCTGGGAGGGGCAGCAGCGACCGGGCGCGCATGCGTCTTGCTGTGTACCGGCTGCGGGCGGCGCATTCCCGGATCCGGAGGGCGCCGCCCCCTCGACCCGTCGCGGACCCGCACCGACCGGAGGCGCCATGGAAATCCACCTGCCCCTGACCCGTCCCCCTTTCGTCGCCTACCTGTTCCTTCATTTCCCGTTGTCGATCTTGGCGCGTTGCCGGGCCTATCTTCCGTGGTTCTACCAGACCCACGTGCAGTGGTTCACCCATCCGGGCGAAGACCTGAGGCTGTACGTGCACCCGCTCTCGCTCAGTCATTCGCTCACCGACGCCCTGCGCCTGGGTTGTCCCCTGTTGGACGTTCAGTCGGTGTCAACAGCGGCCTTCCTGGGTACCGTCACCAATCCCGCCGAAGCCCTGGTCGAGTACCTGCGGCAGGGGTATTACGTGCAGTTGGACCTCGATCACTACCATCTGCCCTTCCACGTGGAGTACCGCCGACGGCATTACCTCCATGAGGCGCTGATCCACGGCCACGAGGCCGGCACCGGGTTCCGCTCGCTGGCCCCGGATGGGGCCGGTCGGTGGGGTACGCAGTGGCTGTCGGCGCCGGTGTTGCTGGCGGCCATGAGCGCCGATGCCAGCGTCTACGCCGCCGAAGCCGCTCGCATGCCGGGCGGACCGCCCTATTGGTACGAGCAGGCCATGGCCGGCCGACCCCGCCTCTTCCTTTTCCGCTACGACGGTCGTCGGCCCCCGCGGCTCGATGCCTGGTCCCTGGTCGAGCAGCTGCAGGACTATGTTGACAGCGCCAACTCGTCGCGCCGGCATCGTCTGGTCACCCCGGCACGCGAAGGCGGCGCCTGGGGCCTGGCGGCCTATGGCGGGCTGGCCGATGCCATCGACGCGGCCGCGGCGGTGGGGCGGGGTTTCCCGGTCGGGCCGATGCGTCTGCTGCTAGAGCACAAGCAGGTAATGGGCGAGAGGTGGCGGTACCTGGAAGCCGCGGGATGGCTGCCGCCGGCAGCAGCTTTGAGCCAGCGTTGGCAGCCCGTGACGGATCTGGCGGCCGCCACGCGCCTGGCCTTCCTGCGCTGGGCCGCGCGCGGGCGTAAGCCGACGGCCTGCGACACCCGGAGCCTGTTGAGCCGGGTGTCGCAGGCCGAGGAGCCCCTCTTGCGAACCGCCCTGGCTTTCCTGGGCGAGGCGGCCTGTCGCCGCGAAGCCGAACCGTCTGATCGGGCCGCCTGAAGGGGTGTTCAGACCGAGGGCGGCAGGCCTTCGGTGTACCCGCTCTCGAGCATGGGCGCGCGGAAGAAGTCGAAGTAGTGCCTCCCGGCATCCTGGCGCCAACGACCGACCGAATCCGGCCGGACCATGATACGGGCCAGTTTCAGCCCCAGGAATTCCTCCAGTGCCGTCACCGTTTCCTCCTGGCGCAGCACCAGGTCCTCAAAACGCAGCGTATGGAACCGCTCCGGCAGGGGAGTGGAGCGAACCAACTCGTACTGATAGCGCCACGAGATGGCCCGCCTCTCACGCACATCATCAGTGAACGGGTAGTTGACGCCGAAGTCGCGCAGGTCGTCGGTAAGGTGACCGCCGATGACGCAGTCGCGTGGGTCACGCACCAGGTACACGTAATGGGCTTCGGGGAACAGGCGGACAATCCACGGGAACACCAGCGTTGTCTCCGGCAGCTTCCAGCCACGTGGTTCGGCGTGCACCAGGACATCGGCGAGGAAGCCCTGCACCAGGGTTGTGAACCGTGGGTCGATGTCCATGGTGTGCAGCGCCGAGAAATCCCAGGACAGCTCGCCCAGCCAGCGGACGTTGGGTGCCATGACACGACAGGCTTCGTATAGCTGCTCGGGTGGCAGCTTGTCACCTGAGTCATTGATCTTGTTGCCCACGTACACGCCACTGGCGTACAGCGTGTGCGAGACGGCGCGGGTGCCGGAGTGTCCCCTGCCGATGACGATTATCAAGGGTGAAGGTCCTTTCGCTCAGCTACGGGCGCCCGCCGGTTGCCGCGGCGCGCCCGTAGCCGGGTGGGGTACGAGCCGTCTCAGCCCGACAGCTCCTGAAAACGCGCCATGATGGCCAGGGCCGGATCAACGGGAACTTGGGCCCGGGCCACGTCGGGGGGAATACTGATCGTGGGCGTCGGGCGTACCGACCGACCGGCGAATTGCGGGAGCCACTCGCGCTGGTCTTCCAGCATGTCGCTGACCATATCGCGGATCTGCTTGAGAGTGAGTACGGCGCTGGTGAGCGGGTCCAGGGTGCAGGCGTGGACCAGGTGTTCAGGGTCGCCGCTGAGCGCGGCTTCGACCGCCAGCCGCTGAACATTGATGTTCGTCAGATTCAGCGCCGCGCATTGCGGCGGCAACGGACCCACGATCGCCGGGTGCAGTCCGGTCCGATCGACGTACAGCGGACCCTCGGCGCAGCAGTCGTCAGGCAGGTTGGCGATCATGCCGCGGTTGGTGAGGTTGCCGTTCAGTTTGAAGGTCCGCCCGGTCTCCAGGGCTTCGATCACGTACGATCCGTACTCGATGCTGCGCGGTGGCAGGTGCGTCGGCTCCCCGGCCAACAGATCGGTGTCGCTGTGGCGTTCTTCCACCGAGGCACACCACCGGTAGTAGGCGCCGCTCTCGCCACCGAATCCGGGTTCATCGCAGTAAAGATCGAGCGCCTGGCGGTTCTTGCGGAACCACGGCACATACTCAGCCAGGTGACCGGTGGACTCGGTCATGAAATAGCCGAAATGCCGGAAAACCTCGCCCCGGACCTTCTCGTTGACGTAGAAACCCGGCTCCTCAAATCGCTGGCGCAGGCCGGGGTACAGGTCTTGTTGGCCGTGCTGCAGGCGGAGGAACCAGGCCATGTGGTTGATGCCGGCACACAGGAAGTCGATCTCTTCCTTGGGCACGCCCGCGTATCCGGAGATCAGGTCCAACGTGGTCTGGACGCCGTGGCACAGGCCAACGAAGGGCACACGTGTGGTACCCAGCGCCCAACAGACCATGGCCATGGGGTTGACGTAATTCAGCAGGTACGCGCTCGGACACAGGCTTTCCATGCCTTGAGCCAGTTCGAGCATGACCGGGACACTCCGTTGAGCTCGGAACACGCCCCCCGGCCCCAGGGTGTCACCGATGCACTGGTCGACCCCGTAACGCAGCGGAATGGAGTAGTCGCTGGCAAAACCGCGGATGCCGCCGACCTGCAGGGTTGCGATGACGTAGTCGGCACCGGTGAGGGCCTCGCGCAGGTCGGTGGTTACCGACACCCGCGCCGGCAGCCCGTTGGCTTCGATCACGCGCTTGACGAAGCGCTCCACCTGTGGCGTGCGGCGCCGGGAAGGGGCCATCAGCACGAACTCGGTGTCGCTCAGCCCGGCCGTGGCCAGGATGTCGAGGATCAGCGTCTTGCAGAAGACAATGCTACCGGCGCCGACGATGGTAACGCGTGCCATGGGACCTCCTTGGCCTCAGAGGGAGCCGAGGTTCTCGAACAGGAACAGTCCGTCCTTGCCCGGTGCGACAATGTCGGGGCGCCCGTCACCGTTGACGTCGGCTACGGCAAAGAGGATGCCCGCTCCGGACGCGCTGCCAGGCTGGCCGTAGTCGATCACCTGCTTGCTGAACGAGGCGCCGTTCCACTTGAAGTAGTAGATGCCCACCGGGTCGAATTCCCCCGGGTCATTGCCGTTGTGCGCGCGGTACCGCTTACCGGTGATCAACTCGCCGGCACCATCGCCGTCGATGTCTACCCACTGCAGGTCGTGGTACTGCGAGTTGAATGGATCGATCGGGTGCCGGGTCCAGGTCCGCTGGCCGTGGGCATCGCGCCCCTGCTCCCACCAGTCCAAGCCATAGGCATGGGCCCCACCCACGATCAGGTCGTTAAGCCCATCGCCATTAACGTCCACCACCAGTATCGGCACGCTGGCGCTGCCCAGCGTGAACTCCGGATGGAAAGTCCACGTGCCGCTGTACGTGTCAGCCGGGGCCTCCAGCCAGCCGTTGGCCAGGACGAAATCGCCCCGGCCGCTGCCGGAGATGTCGCCGAACCCGAGCCCGTGCCCCTGGGGGCCCTCGTAGATGCGGTGCCGGGCGAACTCGCCCGTCCCGCGCCCCTGCGCGTCGGTGATCAGCTTGTACACCACCAGCGGCCCACCCGGGGTGTTGGGCACGATCTCCAGCCTGCCGTCGCTGTCCACGTCCCAGGCCCGCGTGGTTTCCACGTTGCCGCATTCGGCGATGATGTGCTCGGGCCACTGCTGGCCGGCCCGGCCCGGGTTCTCGCGCCAGCGCAGCGTATTGCCCCACCAGCCGCCGGTGATGAAGTCCAAGCGGCCGTTGCCGTTGATGTCCAGGGGCAGAGTGGAGAAGTCGTCGTAGTATTCGCCGATGGCCTGGACTTCGCCGATCAGGAAACGTTGTCGGAAGTCGGGGCCTTTGTACCAGTAGGCGCCGGACACAATGTCCGGAATGCCGTCGCCGTCGACGTCGAAGACGCCGGCCGACTCATAGCGCTCACCGCAGATGAGGGTTTTCCTGAACTTGACCGGCATGGGTACCTCCTTGGCAAGGGGGCCGGAACCAGGGCGGCAGGCCGATGGGCCTACTCGCCGGTGGCCAGGCGGATATAGGATCGCGCTACCAGCAGATCGGCGAGGGCCTCGTCAGCAGTGGTCATGGGCGCACGTTCGCCGCGAATGGCGGCGACGAAGTTTTCTGCCTGCTGCCGCATGGCGTGGACCCATGGCAGCTGCGGCACGATGGTTTCGGGCGTGCCCCCGGGCGGATCACGGAAGATCTCCACGCGCCCGGGCCGATTGCTGGCCAGCGGGGCGGGCAACTCCAGGCGGACGTAACCGTGCTGGAAGCACACCAGCGCGGATTCCTGCCAGTCGATGCGGGTCTGGTACGGCGACATCTCGATGGTGCAGGCGACGCCACTGTCGCTGCGGCCGGCCAGCAGCACGCCAGCGGGATCTGCGTAGGTGACCTGGTACGGTTCACCCAGCAGATGACGCATCAGGTTGACCTGGTGGATGTAGTAGTTAACGAAGGCAGTGTAGCGGTTGTACACCTCCGCCGACATGTCCGCCGCAGGCGGATCGACATCGAGCGCCGGGCGCGGTTCGTCGGTGCGGATAAGGTCGACGAAACCGTTGGCAACCCAATCGCCGGCCGGCATGAGGATACGCACATAGGTCATGCGCCCCAACTCGCCGGAAGCCTTCAGCCGCTCGATCTCGGCTTTGGCGCGCATGGTCGCCGGGTCGCTGCGTTTGTGGTAGCCGACCATGTACCAGGTGCCGCTGCGACGGGTGGCATCGACCAGAACCTGGCCCACTTCCACCGAGGCAGCCAGGGGTTTTTCGGTGAAGACCGGCACGCCGGCCTGGAGGATCTGCGGCACCAGGATGCCGTGGCGAGTGAATGGCTGGGAGGCCACGATGCCGTCCAGCCGTTCCTGGGCGAGCATCGCCGCCAGGTCCGTATACACCGCCGGCACGCCGTAACGGGCTGCCACCCGACGGCCCAGTTCAGGCATGATCTCGGCGATGGCTACCACCGCGCACGAATCGAGCGTGGCGTAGTTGCGCAGGTGGGCACACTGGCCCATGCCTCCCACCCCCACAAATCCGATACGCGTCTTGCCGTCGGCCATGGTCTTCGCCCTCCTCCTCGCTGCGGTTTGACAGGGATCACGCCAGTACTATATGCTCGTACGCAAGGGCCGGAAGCTCGTTCCGATCTGATGCCCCGGCAACCCGGACGATCCGGCGGCGGGGCGGCCTTGGTGCGGCCCCAAGCCACCGGCGGATAGTGTACGGGGGGGGTCCCGGTGGGCGCAAACCAGGCGGCGCGGCGCGCGGCGCACCGCTCATGGAGGTGGTGTCAACATGCCCAGATGGAGCAGGTGGTCGGTAAGTGTCGTGTTCGTCCTCGCGGTGGCTGTCCTGGCCCGGTCCGGGCCTGCCCGCCACTGGATCCCTGCCCTGGCCCGGCCCGTCTCGTGGGTGGACGCGGTTTCGGCGGCAACCAAACCGGGCGCTTCGGTGGTGGGGCTGGTGACATCGGACTACGAGCGTCTGGCGGCCCCGATGCCCCGTGACGTGCCCTTGGACGACGCCCACATTGAGGCCATGGTGCGGTATGCCGTGACCCTGGCCGGCGGCCTGCGCAACCAGCTCGAGGCGGGCGCCGAGTGGGTGGTGATCAAGCCCAATATTGTCGAACTGCAGGAGGCCGGGTCCGGAGTCATTACCGACTGGCGGGTCGTCAAAGCCGTGGTCAAGCTGGTCCACGAGGCAGCCCCCCAGGCGCGCATCACCATCGCCGAGGGCGGCGCCTGGGTGCCGCCCGAGCGCACTGAAGTGCTGCAGAACATGCACGGCGGTGGGGAGGTCGGCGATGGTTTCGCCGTAGCCGGTTACCGCCAACTGCTGCAGGATCCCGCTTTGGCGGGGTACCCGCTCGATCTAGTTGACCTCAACTTCGACCAGGTAGCCGAGGTCGCCGTCCCGGACGGCGGTTACGTCTTCCCCAAGTACTTCATGCCCAACACCATCTTGGAGTGCGACTTCCTGATCAGTGTGCCGGTGCTCAAGATCATCGGCTCGGTGGGCATGACCAATGCCATGAAGAATTTCGTGGGCGTGGCCCCCGGCATGATCTACGGGTGGCCCAAGATGAGCGGTTACCCGGGTAGTGGCAGCCCCGGTTTGCCGCACGACCCCGGCATCTTGGACGAGGTCATTGTCGACTTGGTGGCCACGGCCGAACCGGATTTCGCTGTGGTCGACGCCTTGGTCGGCATGGAGCGGGCCAAGACCGACACCGATGGCGGCATGCCCGTGCGTCTCAACACGGTGCTGGCCAGTGCCGATGTCGTCGCGGCCGATGCGGTATCGGCGCAACTGATCGGCCTGAACCCCGACGACATCGAATACCTGACGCTGGCAGCCTACCGCGGCCTGGGGCAGGAAGACCTGACGAACATCAAGGTCAAGGGCACGCCCATGGAGTCGGCGTTGCGCCGGTTCGAGAAGTACGGCATGCGCAATGGTACTAACGGCGAGTATGGTACCTACGGTCAGGGCAGCCGCACGTGGCTGCTGAAAGGGCCGTTCCCCATCGCCCAGGTGGCGGGCGGGTCGGAAGCCGTCGATCCGACGGCGCCGGCCGCGGCCCTCGGCACCGGTGGGTGGTCGGACGCGGTGTATTTTCACGACGACCGCATCGATCTCGACAAGTATTTCAAGAATCCAACTGATTGCGTTGCCTATGCCTTCTGCACCTTCACCGCCCCCAAAGACCAGGCCGCGGAGTTGTGGGTCGGGTCCGACGAGGGGTTGAAGGTCTGGATCAACGGCGCACCGGTATACCAATACGAGGGTCGGCGCCGCCACCGGCTGCCCAATGAGCGCGTGCCGGTGCAGCTGCGCGCCGGCGAGAACGGCCTGCTGGTGCGCGTCGACCAAGGGCGCGGTCGGTACGAATTCAGCCTCAATCTGTGCGAAGTCGAGCCGGATGCGCGTTACGCCGGTAACCGGGTCTGGGGGCTGCGCTTCGGCGTGCCCGCCGCGGCCGCCACCGTGGCCGGCTCGGGGTACAGCGAGCAGTCTTTTGAGCCGGCCACGGGTGAGATCCCGGCCGATGCCCGTCTGGTCAAGTTGGCCGACGTGCCGCCCCGGGCCGATCCGGTTCTGGCCGGGCTGGACCAGTGCCTGCGTGCCGCCGGCGTCACGGTTTCGGATGTCAATCTGGCCGGCGTCACCGGGCATGCGTTCCGGTTCGGTGTGGCGGACTCCGTGGGCGCTGAAGGCTTGATCGAAATCGACCTGGCCGCCGCCGCAGACCTTTACCGTGGTCTGGGGGTCGAGGTCCAGCAGGTGCAGGCCGCGGACGGCGATCCAGCCTTCGCCTCGCGGCAGCAGGAGGCCTTCCAGCTGATCAGTGCCAGTCTCGACCGCGGCGTTCCTGCCCTCTGCCGCCAGGGAACCTGGATGGCGTTGGTCCAGGGGTACCATGCTGAGCTCGAGCAGTGCTATGTGGCCGGCCGGCACGGCGATCTGCAGCCCATTGATGCCAGCGAACTGGGGATGGACGAGCGGGGCACCCGGCTCCAGGTCCTTACCATCGGTCCGGCCCGGCCCGTCGATGCCACGGCCGCCGCCCGGCGATCGGTTGAACTGGCGCTCGCCGAAGCGAAGCGGCCGGCTGCGGGGCGGTACCACTTCGGCCTGGACGCGTACCGTTGCTGGCTCGCCGACGTGGATTCCGGGCGCGTGGCCCGGGGTGGGGGACTGCGCATGGTGGCGGCGGCCTTGGCCGAGAGGCGAGGCCAGGCAGGGCCGTATCTGCGCGAGGTGGCCCCCCTGTTCCCGACGGCAACGGCCGGGCTGCAGACCGCCGCCGCGCTGTACGAGGCCGAAGCCGCGGTGCTGGCGCAGGTGTCGGCCCTGTTCCCCATGATGAACTACCGCGGCCCCGGCGGGGGCGGGCGCGGTGATGACCGTCGCCCGGCCATGGGAGCGCCACCTGCCGGTGGACCGCCCGGCACGGGACCGGCCATGGGCGCCCCTCCCGCCGGCGGCGTTCCCGGCATGGGCCCTGGCGTCGGGGTACCGCGGCCTGCGGGGGCCTCCGGGCCGGCCGTCACCGGTACGCCGGGACCGGCGGGCGGCGAGGGGCGTGGCGGCGCCGCCGCCTGGCAGTCTCGCAGCGCCGAGGCCAGGCGGCAGGCGGTGCCGTTGATCCGCCAGGCCCTGGAACTGGAGCAGCAGGCGGTTACGGCCCTGGCAGCTGCCGCGGCCAGGATGTAAGTCCACCCGCGCGGCCCGGCAGCACACGGCCCAGGATCGCCGGTGGTCACCGGCGGCCCTGGGCCGTTTCTTTCGCCCCGCAGTTCCCGGCGGCGCGGGCCGGTCAGGTCTGGTCAGACAACAGCACGCCGGCCTTGGCCCAGTGGTGGCGCGCCACCTCCTCGATCACGACCGTCGTCCCTTCTGGTTTGGCGCCCGTGGTCTCCACGACCGCGTCGGTGATGGCCTTGACCAGGCGACGTTTCTGTTCCTCGGTGCGACCATCGAGCATGCGGACGGTGATGAACGGCATGATCAGGCTCCTGGGTTGGCGGACCACGGCGGCCGTTGCCCTGCGCCCACGGCGGCCTGCCGCGGCCGGCGGTTAGCGCTGTCCCGAGCGCCGGACCCGGGCAGCATGGCGTTGTGCGTGGCCAGGTGGACGCGGCCCACCGGCCATTCGATCCGACGCTGCTGGCCGGGTCATCAGTTGAGCGGCGCGGCGCCGGCGGCGTCGGCCACTCGCCGGGACCGCAAGGGCACGTGGGGCCGCGATCGCACCAGGTCCCAGTCCAGTTCGACCCCTAGGCCGGGCCGCCCAGCCAGAGCGGCCACATCGATGTACCCGCCGTCGAGCGGCACCGGCAGCGTCTGCACCTGGGCGAACCAGGGCCGCAGCCGGCAGTGCTCCAGAATGAGGAAGTTGGGCATGGCCGCCGCCACGTGGGCCGCGGCCGCCAGGGCCACGGGACCATAGGGGTTGTGGGGCGCCATCTGCACGCCGTAGGTCTCGGCAAAGGCCGCGATACGCCGCAGTTCGCTGATGCCGCCCGTGTGGCTGATATCGACCTGGCAGACATCAATGGCCTGTTGCTCAAACCACGGTCGGCAGTCCCAGCGGGTCATCCACCGCTCGCCGGCGGCCACGGGCACGCCAGGGAAATCGCGTTTGAGCCGCAGGTAAGGTTCGACCAGGCTTTGCTCCAGCGGTTCCTCAACGAAAAGCAGGCCAAGGGGCTCCAGGCCCTGCATCAGGCGATAGGCTGACTGAGGCGTGTGAAGCCCGCCGCAGTCGATCATCAGGTCGACGCGCGGCCCGACGGCGGCACGTACCTGCGTGAACTTGGCGACCTCGAGGTCGGCCAGCGCGAGCGGCTGGAACGGTCGCGGCATCTCATCCTGACCGGCCTTGAAGGCGTCAAAACCCTCGGTCATCGCACTGAGCGCTGCTTCGACCACGGTTCCCGCCGCAAAGTCGGGTCGCGCATAGCAGCGGATCCGGTCGCGAACCTGGCCGCCCAGCAGACGGAACACCGGCAGGCCGGCCGCCTTGCCCGCGATGTCCCACAGCGCCTGGTCAACGCCGCTCATGGCACTGGTGTGCACCACGCCGCGTTTCCACCAGAAGTCACGGTAACCCAACTGCCAGATGCGCTCGATGCAGGTCGGATCTTGGCCGATCAACCGGGGCCGGATCTCGCTCTCCAGTTGGGCCTTGACCGCCAGTTCGTGGTACTCGGTGGTGGCTTCGCCGACGCCGGTCAAACCCTCGTCCGTGGTGATCTCGACGAACACCCAGTTGCGCACCGTGGTGCTGCCGTCGGGGCCGGGGATGCCCATGACGTGGGCGTTCAGGCCTGTGATCTTCATCGCGGATCTCCTTGGGCCGGGGTGCCGGATCGGCGCGTGGAGGAGCCGGGCCGGCGCCGGCGGCCCGCGAACCACCGTCGGCGCACCTGCCCCCACGCGCCGCGAGCCGCAGGGTCGTGGACGCCAACGCGGCGGAAAATAGGCGGGTGGCAACTGGCCGGCAAGCCGGCCCACGTGGGCCGCGTACGCGTCCGGCAGGCACAGCGAGGACGCGGCACCAGGGGCGGCCGGCTACCGGCGCCGCCGCGCCCCGCCTATCTTCCTGCCTGCCGGTGAAAGCGGCGGTGGCGACGGCAGGCACCCGCGCGAAGGGCGAAGCCAGGTACTCATGCAGGAGTGGGAGGTCACCCAAGCCGATGCCGGTCTGCGCCTGGACCAGTGGTTGGCGCAGCGGGCGCCCGGCGGGTCGCGTCGGCGCGCCGCCGAATGGCTGGACCGCGGCAAGGTCTTCGTTAACCAGGAGTCAGTGGGACCCGCCCAAGCCAGCCTGCGGGTCGAGTCAGGCTGGCAGGTGGGTCTGTGGATGGACCGTCCGGGTTCGGCACGGTCGGTCGACCGGCAGGTGGTCCGTCGGCGACACCTCCTGTCGCTGCTCCACGTGGACCGGGCCCTGGTGGTGGTGAACAAACCCCCTGGCTTGTTGGTCGAGCCGCTGCCGGGTAAGGCGTCGCCCGAGGTTACGGTGCTGGACCTGGTCAACGACCAGTTGCGGCACGAGGCGGCAGCGCCCTGCCAGGTGGTGCACCGCATCGACCGCGACACCAGCGGCCTGGTGCTGCTGGCCCGCACGTCGGCCGCCCGCGACTTCCTCAAGGAGCAGTTCGCCGATCATCTGCCGGAGCGGGTGTACCAGGCGCTGGTGCTGGGCGTGCCGCAACCCGGTGCCGGCGTTTGGCACGACCGGTTGGCCTGGGACGGCGATTCGCTGCGTCAGCGCCGAGCCCACGGCACCGATGCCCGAGCCAAGGACGCCCGGTGTCGGTACCGGGTGGTTGAAGCCCTCGGCGACGTCTCGCGCCTGGAGGTAAGCCTGATCACCGGCAAGCGCAATCAGATCCGCGTCCAAGCCGGGCTGCGCGGCCATGCGCTGGTGGGCGAACAGCAGTACCGCTTCGCCACCCCTGAAGAACCGCCTGATCTGCCCAGCCTGAGGCGCCAGGCGTTGCACGCCTGGCGCCTGGCTTTCGTGCACCCGGCTACCCGCGAGGCCTGCCGTTTCGAAGCCCCCTGGCCGGTTGATTTCGCCGGTGTCCTCGAGGCGCTGCGCCGCCGCCACCAGACAGCCTCAGGAGCCGTGGGGAACGGCGGTTGACGGGCGCCCCTGCAGGTCCTGGGCCCGGGCCAGGTCGTGCGGCGGTTGAGCCGCCGCAAGGGGGCAGGACCCGGGGCCGGCGCCCGGTCAGGTGCTGGCTTCGGGGTGCAGCATGGCGTGGATTGCCGCCTGCACCTGGTCGGGCTCGAACACCCGCCGCCAGTCCGGCTGGATGATCCGCTCCGTCCCCCAGGCAATGGCGATGCGGGCCGCGTCCGAGAACTGGGCTTGGATCACGCCGAAGAGGATTGCCAGCGGCACTTGGGCGTGACCCAACATGAACGACTCCGCCGCGGCCCGGGGCACGCCGCGCGCGACGGCTTCCTCCATGGCCTGATGGATCAGGACGGCCGCGGCCGCTCCCACCACCTCGGCCATGGCTGGTTCGAGGATCGCCATCTGCTCCACCGTCACTCGATGCGCGTGGCGCACCGGTGCCATGATGGTCCGGCACAGGTTCTCGGCCATGGCGTAAGCCTCTTCACTGCCTTGAAGTAGCGCCATGACGATGTCCTGCCAGGCCGCGATGCCGCCGAAATAGTCAGCCCTGGCCGCGTCGCTGGGCTGTTGGCCGAACATCGGCGGATGGCAGGGATGGGCAACGACGTAATGCAGATCCGGACGCCGGGCGATCTCGCCGGCCATGGCCGCCGCGGGGTCCAGCATCAAGAAGCAGGCACCGGGCCGGGCCAGCGGCGCCAATTCAGCGCTGATGCCGCCGGCGGCACGGTCCGGCACCGCAAGAATCACCAGGTCCGCGACCGACACAGCGTCAACGGTCGGGGTGACCGCCAACCCCGCCTGCGCCAGACGCTCGATGGCCGCCGGCGCTACCTCGCAATACCGCGCCTCGTATTGGGCGCTGTCCTTGAGCCGAGTAACCACGCGCAGGCCCATTTTCCCGCCTGCTCCGATCACTGCCACGACTGGGGCCATGGTCTACCTCCTGGTTGGCGGCCCGGGTGGGTTGGTGGCCCGGGCCAGGGCGCCGACGCGGCTAAGATACGGGCCCGCCGTGGCCGGCGCTTCGCGGTCGGCGCGCGACCCGTTGCCGTGGGTGGCCCGAGCCGCGGGCAGCTTGACACGCCGCCAGGAGCCGGGTTCTTCTGAAGGCTAGGGTCAACACGGCCCGTGGCGGGGGCGCGGAGAGCGGTGTCCGTTGACATCTAGGAGGAGGGCGAATGCGGCGAGAGGGGATGAGGGGCTGGTGGGTCTGGGTCCTGTGGAGTGTGGCCGCCTGGGCCGCGGACCCGGTGGCTGTGGTCCGGTCCGACTGGCGGCGCCTGCCCCATCCGGTGCCAGCCAATCAGGAACTGGACCTGGCCCAAACCGAGATGGTGGTGCGGGGCGCCATCGACCAGTTGGGCGGCATGAAGCGCTTTGTTGGCCCGAAGGCCCGTTGGGTTGTCATCAAACCCAACTTGGTGACGCCCACGGCCCGGGGCAGTGGCGACATCACGGACGCCTATGTCGTCTGGGCCCTGGCCAGGCTGGTCCACGAGGCCAACCCGGAGGCCCGCATCTCCATCGGTGACGGGCCGGGCGAATACGTGACTCCGGGGCATCCCGAGGCGCTGCGAGCGCGCCCGGAGATCGACGGTTTCCGCCTGGCCGGTCTGACGGCGATCGCCGCCGACCCCCAACTGGCCGATGCCCGGCTCGAACTGGTGGACCTGAACCTGGACGAAGCGGTCGAGCGCGTCGGGGCAGCGACGGGGCAGTCCTACTGGATCGCGCGTTCGGTCCGCGACTGCGATGTCTTCATCGACGTTCCGGTGCTCAAGGTCACCAGCTCCATCGGGTTCACCTGCGCCATGAAGAACCTGGTCGGCATCCTCCCCGGGTTGCGCTACGGCTGGCCCAAGAGCAACGGCTTCCCGCCCGAGAGCGGCAACCCGGGAATACCGAATCACTACGAGGAGCGCTTCGACGAACTGATCGTCGATCTGCACTCCATCGGTCGTGTCGACCTGGCGGTGGTTGACGCCATCGTGGGCATGGAACGCGGCCGCGTGCAGGCGTGGGGCGGGCGGCCGCGTCGGCTCAACACCATTGTGGCAGGTCGCGACCCCGTGGCTGTCGATGCCGTCTGCACGCGCTTGGTGGGGTACAATCCCGATGACTTCGAGTTCCTGACCCTGGCCGAGCGGCTCGGATTGGGACGGGCCGATTGGGCTGCCATCGAGACGGTCGGTCAACCCTTCAGCCAGCTCACGACCCGGTTCGAGAAGGTGCCGGCCGACGACGATCCGCCGGCGCACTTTGGCCAGAGCAACCGCGTCTGGCTCACCAAGGGGCCTTGGGCGCTCGAGGACAGCAGTCGATGGCGACCGGATCCGGCGGCGCCACCGCCGGTAGCCGGGGTCGATGGGTGGAGCCACGAGGTGTATTTCGACGACGATCGGCTCAGGTTTGATCAGGCCTTCGGTCGCCAGGCCGCCGAAGCCGTCGGCTACGCTGCGGCCCGGTTCGCGGCGCCACGGACCCAGACCGCCGAGCTGTGGTTGGGCTCCAGCGACGACCTGGTGGTGTGGCTCAACGGCCAGTGCGTCTATTCCTTCCACGGGGTCCGCGGCCACCGTCTGCCCAACGATCGGGTTACGGTACCGATAACTGCTGGCGAGAACCGCCTGCTGGTTGAGCTGGCACACCGTCGCCGCGACAGTGCCTTCACCCTCAATGTGTGCGAACCCGAGGCCGATTCCCGCTATGACGGTAACCGCGTGGCCGGGCTGCGCTTCTACACCGGCGAGCGTCAGGCCGAGGCGCGCGGCAGTCGCCGTTCCCGGAACCTGTGGCGGCGCTGACGCCGGCCGTGCCGCGGTGGACGCTGCCGCGGTCGGGGGCGTATCTTATGCGCGGGTTGATGCCGCATGCACGCGCCGTTTCGGATGCGGGCCACCGCGTCAGCGTGGCGCTCCAGCCAGGAAGATGACCATGCCCACCCGCGAGCAACTCACGCCCGTCACGATCGCCGCCGACCACGGCGGGCACCACGTCCAGGCCCAGGTAACCCCGGGTTTTGGCGCCAATCTGGTCTCGTTGAGCGTCGACGGTACCGAGTTCATCCACTACGACGCCGAAGGCCTGCTGGCCGGCCGAAGTTTCACCGGCGCCTTCAACATGTTCCCCACGCCGTGCCGGCTGGACGGTTGCAGCTACGTCTTCGAAGGGCGGCGCATTGTCCAGCAGAAACATGGCGAATCGGTTTTCATCCACGGGCTGGTGCGCGACGAAGACTTCGCCTTCAGGGCCGAACCGGACCGGATCACGTCGTGGCTCGACATTGGCCCGGCCCACGCCGCCTATGCCGGTTTCCCCTTCACCTGCCGCCTGACGCTGGTGCACGCCATCGAGGGACAGGGCTTGAGGGTCAGTTTCGCCGTGGAGAACCTTGACACCCGCCGGTTACCGTTCGGCTATGGCATCCACCCGTTCTGGCGTCTGCACGGAGCGCGCGACCAGGTCAGCGTGCGCGTGCCCTGCGAGCGTACCCTGGAACTGGCCCAGCTCGTGCCCACCGGGGGCTCGGTGCCGGTCGCCGGCACACCGCTGGACCTGCGTGTCGGCCGGCCCCTGGCCGGCCTGTTTGTCGACAATGTCTACTGGCCGCGTGAACCTGGCGCGGACGCCGAAGTGACTTTCGCAGCCCTGGGCCAGCGCCTGCTCATCAGTGCCAGCGAGGCCTTTGCCCACATGATCGTGTACGCCCCCGAGGGGCAGGATTTTGTCTGCGTCGAGAACCTGACCACCTGTCCCAACGCGCCCAACCTGGTCCCGGCCGGGCACGCGGAGATGGCTCATATGCTGGTGGCCCAACCCGGCGAACGCGTCGAGGGTTGGGTTCGCTATTCCATCGCCAGCACTGTCGCATGAAACCCGCCGCCATCGGCGGCCCGTTCGCCAAGGAGACCGCATGACCTCGCGACCCACGAGCACCCAATTGGCCCAGGCGGCCCATCGCGCCGCGGCCTGGTTGGCGTCGCAGCAAACCGCCCTGGGTAACTACCAGGGCAATGACACCCCGGATGCCGCCGGCGTCTACGCCGACACGGACGATGTCGGCTGTTACTACAAGAGCGTGTACACCCTGCGTGCAGCCGGCCAGTCGGCCGCCGCCGCGCGCCTATTGCGCTACGTTGTCAGCCGTTTCCGCTCGCCGGAGGGTGATTACTATAACACGCCTACGGTGCGCAGTTCGGGCAGCTATGGCCCGGTCTTCTGTCAGCTGTACCAGAACGCCTGGTTGACGCGCGGGGCCGCGGCCCTGCACTGGTTCGGACTGACGCAGGACATGCTTGGTTTCATCAACACCCAGCGCGAACCCGCATCGGGTGGGTACTTCACTCACGTCGGATCCACCTCCGGCATGATGGATTCCAATTCCATTGCCGTGGGCGCGTACTGCTGTGTCCTGGGCGGCAAGTTCGATCTGGCCCGGCAGAGCGCCGACCTGCTGCTGCGCCTGCTGAGCCAGCAGACGGACGATGGTATCCTGTGGTCCCGGTGTCGACCGGATGGTACGCCGGTTAAGACACTGGATGACGTCGACCGGAAGAACTGGCGTTACGTGTGCCTGGCCGCGGCGGAACCCGAACAGGCGTACTGGATCTGGGCGTGGCCGATGAACACCCTGATCGCCGTGTATGAGCTGACCGGTGATGATCGGTACCTGGCCGGCGCCAAGGCCATTTTCGAGTTCCTGGCCGCCGCCCACGAGGACGCCTTCGGCTACACCACGGCCGGCAAGGACGCCTGGGGTGCGGCCAAGCTGTACCGCCTCACGGGCGACCCGCGCTACCTGGACAAGTGTCTGCTGCAGATGCAGTACATCCTCGATCACCAGCATGCGGACGGCTACATGCTTGGCGAGGGGATCAGCGACGAGTCCGGCCAGCCGCGGCGTACCACGTTCGATTTCACCGCTGACTTCGCCAGTTGGCTCATCGACGTCGCGGCCGAAATGGAGTCTCGCGGCTGACTGGCTGTGGTGGATCGTGGGGACGCCGACGCGAAGCCGGCCGGCGCCCCCACGTGCCTGCACAAAGATCGGTGTTGCCAGCCCCGGCCGGGGCCAGAGAGGAGGCGGCAGGTGGGTGATCAGCGTGTGGTCATGGGATTCGATGTCGGCGGCACCAAGACGGCTTGCGTCCTGCTCGACAGCGCCGGCACGGTCCTAGGGAAGGGCTTCGGCGGGTCGGGCAACACCAACTTCATCGCGCTGGAGATTGCCCAGAAGTCCTTCACCGACGCCATCGAGATGGCACGGGTGCAGGCCGGCGTGGCATCGCTGGCCGTCGACTGCGTGGTGGTCGGCACTGAACCGAGCCCGGATCCTGTTGCCCCGCTCATCGAGCGCCTGACTGGAACCCGTCGCGTGGTGCACAAGAAAGAGGGCGAGTGTTCCATGGTCGGCGGCTTGGTCGCCAAGGTTGGGCTCTCGCTCATCTGTGGCACCGGTTCGGTCGGCTGGGGGCGCAATGCCGCCGGCCAGACCAGCATGACCAGTTGCTGGGGCCCGATCGGCGACGAAGGCTCGGCCTATGACCTCGCGCGCCGCGGGGTCAACGCGGCCTTCTGGGCCTGGGACGGCCGGGGGCCACGGACCCTGCTTGTCGATCTGCTGCTGGCGATGTTCAAGCAGACCGACATGCGCGAGGTTTGTACGCCGCTCTACACCAGCGAGAACCTGCGCAAGGATTTCGCCAGCCTGGCGCAATTGGTCACCCAGGCGGCGGATCAGGACGATGCTGTTGCCCTGCAGGTGCTGCGTGACGGAGCGGCGCAGATCGCCCACTTCCTGGCCACCTGCGCCAACAATCTCGGCATGACCGAGTACCGAGTGGCTTCGTCCAACAGTGGCCTGGTCACGGGTTCGGATTACCGGTACCACCACATGATCGCCGCCGCGCTGGCCCAGATTCACCCGCAGGCGGAACTGGTCAAACCGCGCTTCGAACCGGTGGTGGGAGCTGGCCTGTGTGCGCTTGACGAGGTCGGCGTCGCCTGGGCGCCCGCCGTGGTCGACCGGATCGCCGCCACCTGGGTCAAGGCCTGACCCGACCCTCCATATCATCCAGAGCCCGGTCAACCGGCAGGCGATCGGTGACCGTGCGTCGCCAAGGGGGCCAGGGAGGCCAGCGCATGGCACGCGAAGTGATGCGGCGGCAGGCGGCAGATAACGAATACCTGCACCAGGATTTCCACGGCGCGCTCAGTTGCGGCATCGACTACCTCGAAGCCCATTTCGGTGCTGATGCCGTACGCCAGTACCTGCGGAGTTTCTCCCTTTCCTACTACGCGCCGCTGCGTGATGAGGTGCGCCGGCGCGGCCTGGCGGCGCTGCGCGACCACTACGATGAGGTGTACCGCCTCGAAGGGGGGCAGGTCCAGTTCGAACTCACCGACGACGAGCTGCGCGTGCGGGTCGAGGCGTGCCCGGCCGTGACCCACATGCGCCAGCGGGGTTACCCGGTGGCCCGTCTGTGGGTGGAGACGCTGGCCACCGTGGGCGTGGCACTGTGCGAAGGCACACCGTACGAAGCCGCGCTGCTCGAGTACGAACCGCAAACGGGGCGCAGTCTGCAGCGCTTTCGCCGGAGGTCGGGCTCGTGATCAGTTGCACCGAATTCATCCCCGCCTACAGCGAGCTGTTTCGTACCCTGGAGGCCCTCGGCGGGCGCCGGGCCGTGGACGATTTCTGGGAGTACCTGTCGGATCGTTTCCTGACCAACCTGCGCGATCTGGTGGCGGCCCAGGGACTGCGGGGGTGTTGGCAGTACTGGAGTCAGACGCTCAACGAAGAGGCCGCCGATTTCACCATGGTGCTGGACGAAGATGCCGGCGAGTTCCGCATCACCATGCATCACTGTCCGTCCAAAGGCCGGCTGCTGCAGCTGGGGCACGTCGAACCGTACCACGACTACTGCCGCCATTGCGACGCGCTGTACCGCCGCGTTCTCGAGCCCCTGGGCTACGACTACAGCATCGATCTGACACAGACCGATCGGGCCCGTTGCGAAGTGGTGGTGCGCCGTGGCGCCAGCGTCGACTTGGCGTCAGGGCCGCCCGCCGGGTCGCCCTGACCCCCTGCCGGCAGGCGCGCCGCCGGGCGCCGCCGGAAGCCTGCGCCCGGGCTGGCCGCCGTCGGCGGGCCAGCCCGGGGTACCGACCGCTGCAGCCCGGATCGGCTCAGGCCAGACTGCGCAGAAGCTCGACGGCGGTGTCAGCAATCGCCTCGCCCGAGCCGGGACAACTCGGCGCGGAAGTGGTTTCGTACCCGCCCTCTTCGTAGTTGTGGCGCTCACCGACGTAGCCCACATTGCCGTTGGCCAGGGTGATGACCAGCGTGTGGGGGAATGGCGAGCGGTTCTTGATCTGACGGCCCAAAGCGGTGAAATACTCCGCCGGAATGCCGACCAGCGCCACGTTGCCGAAAACCAACGCTGTCACGTCCACCGTGCAGGTCGGCCCGACCGCGGCCGCGATCACCTGGCGACCGGCGATCACCCGGTCCATGGTGAAGTCAATACCGTCGGGGGGCGGGGTGGCCAGCAGGGCCTGCGCCGCCGTCAGCTCATCGGGCGTGGGCACGCGCACGCCGAGCGTGACGCTGCGGCGGGCTCCGGCCACGCGTCCCGGCTCGACCAGCGCGGCGTTGCCGGCGGCCACCAGCGCCGCGGCGGCAATGCCGCGGCCGATGCGTTCGGTCTCGGCAAATCCCCGCAGCGACACATTCCGGAAAACGTTCCAGTGATTCACGTCGCCGCAGGTGCCGATCGGTGTCAGCAGGTCGACCTGCCGCCCCAACCCTTCGCCGACCGCCTGGCGCAGGTAGGCCGTCCAGTCGGCTGACAGCTCGGTCCCACCCACGGTGTCGCAGTGCAGACCGAAATGCACCAGGCCACCTGCCACGGCTCCCTGATCGCCGGCCAGCAGCACCGACACGGTCGGGTCCACGGCGCCGATCGGGACCACGATGTCGGGGTTACCGATGCCCGGGTTAGTGCGCACTGAGCCGTCCCGCATACGGAAGCGCCGGATGTACTGCAGGGTCGTCTCGGTCGCCCGTCCGACCCGCAACGGCCGTGGCCCCAGGGCCGCTACCGCCTGGGTCACGGCCTCGGCGAGCCGGTCGGGTAGGGCCGCCATGTATTCGGCTTCCCGGTCGGGGTCGGGAGCCGTGTGGGTATGGATGGCTGACAGGATCAGCTGCTCAGGGGGCAAGCCGCAGCGCTCCTGCACCCGCTGCCGGGTCAAGGCGACGGTCTCGGGCGGAAAGGAGATGATATCGGCCACGCACAGCGCCACCGTGGCATGGTCGTCAGCGACGGCCAGGGCGCGCGCGAAGAGGCGGTCATGGGTGTCGGTAGACAGGCGGTCGTAGTAGTAACCTGCCAGGTACGCGGGCTTGCTCGGGGTGATGTCAACGGCGGCAGCGCCGAACCTCAGTTGGGCAGACATGGCTCCTCCGTGCACCGGCGCGACCGGTGCAGCGTGCGCGGGACGGCGGGGGCCTTCCCCGCCTGGGGCTGCGCTCCGCCCGCGGGCGGAGGGACAGCCTGGAAGTCGATCCTAACGCACCCGCCGCGCCCCGCTGCCGTCAAGGGCCGTCACTTCGGCGAGGCCTGCCCTGCGGTCTGCCGTGGTCTGGCCCGGTTGTCTCCCAGTGGAGGTCGCGCCGGCCGCCAATGCTTGTGCCCACCGGCCCGCACCACCCCTTGTGTCCCGGGTGCCGGCCAGGCGCCACCACCGCTCACGCCGGGCCGGTGACGCGCCAGCGGAGCGTGGTCTCCAGGCTCTCGCCCGGCCGCAGCCAACGGCAGGTCCCGGCGGCCATGGCGTCGGCCAGGGACAACCCCGGAGTGGTGCTGGGTTCGAGCACCACCGTGTGGTGGCCCAGCAGCTTACCATAGCTGGCGAATACCTGGCAACAGGGGAACACCTTGGGGTCGAACTCCACCGCGACCTGCAGTCCCGTACCCGCCTGGACCCAGCCGATGGCGCCGGCGGTCAGTCCCTGCAGGCAGAGGAACTCGGCGGTGCCATCGGCGTCCGGCACCACGCCCATGTCCACGCCTTCGCGCCAGGGCCAGGCAAAGGGGGTGGCGGTGGCGCAGCCTGACCAGGCCAGATCCAGCGGGAAAGCCGTGGTGGCGGGGCAGACGACGCGATCGCCGGGCGCTGCCGGCAGGGCCATGTGGAGCTTCCACAGGAAGGCGCGCGGTCGGAGCGCCGCGCTGACCAACCGGTAGCGGACGTGAACCAGCGGCTCGCGCGCGTCAAGGCGCAGACCGCGCTCGTAGATGAAGCTCAGTCGCGGCAGGTACCCACGCATGACCAGTTCGTCGTCTGCTCGCCAGTGTTCCAGCGGCTGCGTCCACAGCTCGCCGTGGTCCGGGTACTCGGTCCCGTCGGCAACCTCGGCGCTGTCACAGGGAATCTGTTCGTCAAGGCCACCGTAGAACTCAGCGTCGTAGGCTGTGCCGGGGGGCACCCGGCGCAGCGGCAGGGCCGCATTGCGCCACAGACATTGGCAACCGCTCGGACGATGCACCAGGCTGACCACCCGGCCCCCGACGGCTGGCGCCGCCTGGAGCCGCAGCCACGGACTGGTTAACTCAACCAACGGCACGCCATCGAGAATGGGCATCGGGCCTGGACGGATCGGTTCGGGGTCGATCATCTGGGAACCCTCCGGCGACCGTGGTCGCCGCGCCTGGGGTGGAAGGCGAGGGCCTGCCCCATGCGCAGGGGGGTGGTGCCGACGCACCGGGGCGCAGGGCTTGACGGCCCCGAGGACAGCCCCGTACTTCGGCGCCTGCGCGGCAAGGGGCGTGCGCCGCCGGCAGCGTCGGCGGACCGGCGCCACGGGCGGTCAGCCTGGCGGGCTGACACCTCACAGTATCGCACCAAATCGAACACAGACCAAGGGGCGATGATGGCGGACGAGTCACTGGCGATCCGGGGCGGCCGCGTGCTGTTCCCCGATGGGCGGCTGGCAGCCGCTGATGTGTCCGTACGAAACGGACGCATCGAGGCAACAGGTGCGGCCGCCACCGGCGGCCGGGTGGTGGACGCCTCCGGCTGCGTCGTGCTGCCAGGCATCATCGATCTGCACACCCACGGCATGAGCGGCCACGCCGCCGAGACCGGCGATCTGACGGCCTATGCCCGCACCATGGCCACTTTGGGGGCCACCACCTTCTATCCCACCCTGTTCTGTCCCACTGACCGGGCCGTGGCGCACCTGGAGCGCCATCGGCGCGAGACCGAGGACCTGCGCGCCGTGCCCCAGGTGGTCGGTTTCCGGTTGGAATCGCCCTACCTGGCCATCCCCAGCGGCGGCACCGACCGTGACGTGGAGCCGATCAGCGCCGCGACCACGGCGCGTCTGCTGGCCGCCGGGGCCCGGCGCGACGGGAACGGGTCGCTGATCGGCATCTGGGACGTGTCGCCCGAATTGGACGGGGCAGCCGCGGCCATCGCCCAGCTCAGTGCCGCGGGCATCGTCTGCAGCCTGGCCCACACGCAGGCCAGCATTGCCCAGGGGCGAGCGGCGGTGGACGCCGGGGCTCGGTTGGTGACCCACCTGTTCGATGTGTTCTACCACACCCCCGAACGACGTGACCCGGACCCCGATATCTACGCCCCCGGACTGGTCGACTACCTGCTGTTGGAGGACCGGGTCGTCTGCGAGATCATCGGCGACGGCACCCACGTGGATCCGCTGCTGGTCGAGAAGGCGTTCCGCTGCAAAGGGGCTGAGCGACTGGCGTTGGTCACCGACAGCAACCTGGCTTCCGGCTTGCCCCCGGGGCGCTACACCATGCCGGGGCACTGGGGCGACGTGCTCATCGGGCAACCGGCAGACGGGGTCCGTCTGCCGGACCGCGGCATGATTCTCGCCGGCAGCGCCCTGTCGCCCATTGCCTCGCTGCGGCACGCGGTCCGGCTCTTCGGCAAAGACCTGGCGACGGCCAGCCGCGTCTGTGCCGCAACCCCGGCCCGCCTGCTGGGCCTCAACAAGGGTGAGGTGGCGCCCGGGCGCGACGCCGACCTGATCATCTGCGACTCAGAGTTGGACCTGGTCTGCACCGTGGTCGCCGGCCAGGTAGCCTATCACCGGGGCTGAGAGGCCGGATCGGCGCGGTGAGAGCCGCCGCCCCCGCGATCGCTGGCATTGTCTGTTGTCCATGCCGCTGGCCTGCCGACGCTTGCCCCCAGCATCCGGGAGCGACGCTGTGCGGCGGCCGGCGCATCCCCTGGGTTGTCGCTGGCGAACGCCTCGTGCAGTCGCGGCGCCATCCCTAACTGACTGAGGAGAAACCATGGCTGAACGCCTCGCCATCGATGGCGGCACCCCCGTTCTGCAGCGCAGTGACTACGGCAACTGGCCGGTCATCGGCCCGGACGACAGGCGACTGGTCAACGAAGTTCTCGACAGTGGCATAGTGGCCGGCGGCACCGCGCCCCAAGTGACCGCGCTCGAGCGCGAATGGGCGGCGTACGTCGGCAGCCAGTATTGCCTGACCACCACCAGCGGCACGGCGGCGCTGCACATGGCTCTGGCCGCCCTGGGGGTAGGGCCCGGCGACGAGGTAATCACCTCCGCTTTCACCTTCCTCGCCTCGGCTTCCTGTGCCCTGCACCAGAACGCCATTCCGGTTTTCGTCGATATCGATCCGCGCACCTACACCATGGACCCGGCCGGGCTTGAGGCGGCCATCACTGAGCGCACCAAGGTGATCATTCCGGTCCATATCCAGGGCATCCCGGCTGACATGGAAGCCATCTTGGCGATCGCCCGTCGGCGCGGCGTTTTCGTGGTCGAGGATGCCTGCCAGGCGCACGGTGCGTTGTACCAAGGCCGCAAAGTCGGTTCCCTGGGGGACATCGGCACCTTCAGTCTGAACAACTTCAAGAACCTTTGCGGCGGCGAGGGCGGGTTGTTCACTACGGACAACGAGGACTATCTGAACAAAGGGGCGCTGATCCGATGCTTCGGTGACGAAGTCGACGAAGTCAGTCGGCGCCGCGTGTACAATGCCTCGATCTTGGGATACATGTACCGCAACCAGGAACTGCCGGCCGCGTTGGCGCGGGCCCAGTTGCTGCATCTGGACGAGCACAACGCCGTGCGGATCGCCAATGCCGAGTATCTGAGCCGCGGTCTGGGCGCCATCCCCGGGATCATCCCGCCGCACTGTCCCGCCGACCGTCGGCACGTCTACTTCATGTACAACGTCCGCTTCGACCCCGCCGCCGCCGGCGTCGAGGCCGAGCCCCGCCTTTTCCGCATCGCCGTCGAGAAAGCCCTGTACCGCGAGGGAGTATTGGTGGGCCAATGGCAGACCATGCCGGTACCGGCTCAGGACCTGTTCCAGAGCAAGCTGGGCTACGGCGGGTCGAGTTACCCATGGCGCGTCAACGAAGCCCGGGGCATCCACTACGACTACCGCGTGGAGCAGTTCCCGGTAGCCCAGATGCTGTGCGACACGTACACCATCGTCCACGGTGTTCACGCACCCAACGGCGTGGCCCTGATGGACCGCATCTTGGCGGCGTTCCACAAGGTCTTCGGCAATCTCGGCCAAGCCCTGGCGCATGCTGACGACGCCGTCTACCCGGGCGCCGACGGCAAGCTCTACGGCGCGGCTTGAATCGACTGGAACAGGGGGACTGGCATGCTGAGCAAAGGGCTGTACGGCCGGCGGGGTCTGGAGCTGGAAACCCGCCAGAGCGAAGTGGCGCTGGGCGACGAGGACCACGTGCTGGTCAAGGTTCACGCCTGCGGCGTCTGCGGCACGGACATCAACTTCGTGCGCGACTGGGAGGGTGAGTTGATGCCCCTCGGCCACGAGATCGCGGCCGAGGTGATCGAGGTCGGCCGCAACGTGGTCTCGGTGGCGCCCGGCGACCGGGTCATTGTCGAGGACTGCACCCTGTGCGGCATCTGCGATGCCTGCAAGAGCGGCCAGCCGCAATTCTGCCGCAGCATGTACAACATCGAGGGCCAGCCCGGCATGGGGCAGTACATGTCGGTGCGCTACAACTGCCTGGTGAAGTTCGAGGGGCTCGATTACCGGGCCGCCTGCCTCACCGAACCCCTGGCAGTGTGCGTCACGGCGGTCGAGAATGCCGATATCCCGCTCGGTGGCAGCGTGGTGGTCCTGGGACCAGGCCCCCTCGGACTGATGTCGGCGCGAGTCGCGCGCCTGAAGGGCGCTGGTTTCGTCGGCATCACCGGCCTGCCCGCCGATTGCCCGCGCGAACGAGCTCGCCTCGACCTGGCGGCCCGCCTCGGTTGCGACCTTGTGGTTCAGGCCGGGCGCGACGACCTGGAAGGGGAAATCAAGCGCCGCTTCCCGGCGGGCGTCGACCGGGTCATCGTCAGCTCACCGCCGGAGAGCATGTACGACGCCCTCAAGATCATCCGCTTCGGCGGTACGATCACCTTCTTCGGGCTTCACTTCGGCGGTCGGAATCAGATCACCGTCGATGTGAACGACCTGATCTTCCGCAAGATTACCCTGCGCCCCACGTTTGCGGAACCGGCCATCAACTTCCCCATGGCCAACCGCCTGCTGCGGCAGGGGCAAGTGGACGCCGACGCCCTAATCACGCACACCTTCGGCCTGGGGCGGGCCGAGGCCACCCTGCGGGCCATCGTCGACGGCACTGAGCCTATAGTCAAAGCCGCCTACGACCCCTGGGCCTGACCCGTTCCGGTTCCTGCCGCCTGCCTTTCCGGCGGCAGGAACCCAGGTTTTTCCGGCCACGGCCGCCGGACTGTTGACGGGTCGCATCCGGGATCGCTAAATTGTTCACGATATCCTTGAAGGTCCCGGTTCTCTGCCAGGGCCCTCCACCGGGGCGGCCACCCGGTCCCGTTTCCACGCCGCTGAGTGCGCTGGAGTCAGCATGAATGCCTGCACCGCGGGGGCCGATCCCTTGGTCGGCGACCTGATCTACCTGTTTTCATTCTGCCTTGCCGGACTGCTGTTCGCCTTCGGGCCCTTTGTGCTGGTCTATCTGATCTCAGCCCGGACCACGCGCAACTATGCCGACAAGACAGGGCAGTATATCGAGTGCGGTGCTGATCCCATCGGCGACGCATGGGTGCGGTACAGCGCCGTGTATTACCTGTACGCCCTCGTTTTCATCGCCTTCGCCGTGGACGTGCCCTTCCTCATCCCGGTGGCCCTGGTTTACGATCGCGTCTTCCAGAGCCGCGACCTGGTCGAGGTGGTCCTGTTCGTGGCGATCCTCTCCCTGGTCATCGTCTACGCTTGGAACAAGCAGGTATTCGCGTGGAGTCGCAGGCAGACACCTCCCAGATCGTCCGTTTCGCCAAGCTGACCGAACTGCTTGACCTGGGTCGGGCCAACTCACTGTGGCCCATGACCTTTGGGTTGGCGTGCTGCGCCATCGAGATGATGGCCGCAGGGGCGTCGCGGTTCGATCTGGCGCGTTTCGGCGCCGAAGTCTTCCGGCCGTCACCGCGGCAGGCTGACTTGATGATTGTGGCCGGCACGGTGAACCGCAAAATGGCGCCGATGGTCAAGACCCTGTACGACCAGATGCTCGAGCCCAAGTGGGTCATCGCCATGGGTAACTGCGCCATCTCGGGGGGGCCCTTTGTCTACCCGGGGCAGTATTCGGTGGTCGAGGGCGTGGAGAAGCTCTTCCCGGTGGACGTGGTCATTCCGGGGTGCCCACCGCGGCCGGAGGCCCTTATTGAGGGCATCTTGGCGCTGGAGGAGAAGCTTACGGGCACGCGCCGCTGGCCGCGGGTGGAGTCCCGATGAGCGCTGAAGTGGTCGCCTTGAGCGCGCGTCTGAGTCTCATTCCGGCAGCCGCCGAGCCCCCAGCCGGCGTCATTGCCACCGCGGTGGATTTCGCCGCGCGCGGTTACCATCTCGATGTAGCCACGCCGCCAGAGCTGGTTGTGGCCGTGGCCGAGTCCCTGTCGCAGGGAGGTTTCGCCCTCGACACCATCACCGGGCTGGACTGGCCGGCCGATGGCCAGATGGAGGTCGTGTACGACTATTTCCATCCCGCCAACGGCCTGCGCGTGGCGGTTCGCACCCGGGTGCCCCGGGACCAGGCGGCCGTGGCCTCGATCATGGCAGTCTATCCGGGGGCAGCCTGGCACGAACGCGAGACGCACGACTTCTTCGGTATCGTCTTCCCCGGCAACCCGGACATGAGCCCTCTGCTGTTGCCCGAGGACGCGGACTTCCATCCCCTGCGCAAGGACTACGCCGGTTGACCACCTCGACCTCCATGGCCGCCACCGGCCCGAGCGCCGTTCCCAGGGAAACCTTCGTCCTGAATCTGGGCCCGCAGCACCCGGCGACGCACGGGGTGCTGCGCGTCAAGCTTGAAATGGACGGCGAATACATCGTGCGTGCCGAGCCGGTCATCGGCTACATCCACCGCATGCACGAGAAGATGGGCGAGAACCGTACCTGGGCCCAGTTCCTGCCCAATACCAGCCGGATCGACTACCTGTCGGCCATGGCCTACACCCACGCCTATGTGTGTGCCGTGGAGCGCGCCACGGGCATCCCGGTGCCGCCCCGGGCGGAATACCTGCGGGTGATCACCAGCGAACTGAACCGCATCTCCAGCCATCTGGTCTGGTTCGGCGCGTATCTGTTGGATCTGGGCGGTTTCACGCCGCTGCTCTACGCCTTCGACGACCGCGAGAAGATCCTTGACCTGCTCGAGACGGTCACCGGTTCGCGCCTGACGTACTGCTACTACCGCTTCGGCGGGCTGTGTAACGACGTGGACGACGCCTTCCTCGCCGGGGTGAAAGACTTCGTGGCTTCCATGCCGCCGCGTCTGGAGATGTACCGCAAGCTGGTGACCGATAATGTCATACTGCGCAAGCGCCTGGTCGACATTGGGATCATCGACGCCGACATGTGCCGGCGTTACGGCGCCACGGGGCCGGTGCTGCGGGGCGCTGGCGTGGCCTACGATGTCCGTCGCTGCGAACCCTACTCGGTGTACCCCGACCTCGACTTCGACATCCCGGTGTTCCCGGAAGGCGACTGCATGGCGCGCTACCTGGTCCGCATGGAGGAGATCAGGCAGAGCCTGCGCATCGTGGCGCAGGCCATCGACCGCCTGCCCGATGGCCCGGTGATGGCGGAGAAGGTGCCTCGCGTCGTCAAGGTACCCGCCGGCGACTGCGTCTTTGCCACCGAGGCGGCTCGCGGTCGCTTTGCCGTGCGCCTGCAAGGCGACGGCAGCGACACCGCCTACCGGATCAAACTGCGGACGCCATCGTTCTCCAATCTCAGCCTGTTCGAGGAGTCCAGCCAGGGGATGATCCTCCCCGACGCGCTTGCGCTGATGGGCAGCCTCGACCTCGTCATCCCCGACATCGATCGCTAGCCCATGAGCCTGCCAGAACCCTTACGATTGATCGCGTACCTTGTCGCGGTCCTGTCTTTCGTCGGCCTGAACGCCGCCTATCTGGTCTGGGCCGAGCGCAAAGCCGCAGGTCGTGTGCAGCGGCGCCCTGGCCCGACCGAGGTGGGGTGGGCCGGGTTGCTGCAGCCCATTGCCGATGCCATCAAGCTGATTTCCAAGCAGGTCATCGTCCCGCCGGGTTCGGATCGCTTCCTCTTCCGCATGGCGCCGCTGCTGGTGATCGCCCCGTCGCTCATGTGCCTGGCCGTGATCCCGTTCAGCGAGGGTGTGGTGGCCCGCAGTCTGAACATCGGTCTGGTCCTGGTGTTCTCCGTGGGGTCGGTGAGCGTCCTGGCCATCATGCTGGGCGGTTGGGCCTCACGGAACAAGTACGCGGTTATGTCGGCGGCCCGCGTGGTGTCTCAGGACGTAGCCTACGAGGTGCCGCTGCTGCTGGTGCTGCTGACCGTCCTCATGGTCACCGGTACCATGAACCTGAACGAGGTAGTCGAACAGCAGGCGGGTGGCTTCTGGCACTGGAACGTGTTCCGCCTGGCGGCCAATCCGCTGATGCCCGTCACGTTCATCGTGTACTACATCTGCATGCTAGCCGAAACCAACCGAGCGCCGTTCGACATGGCAGAGGCCGAGAGCGAGTTGGTGGCCGGCGCGTTCACCGAGTACGCGGGCATGGGGTTCGGCGTTTTCTTCATGGCCGAGTACGCCAACGTCGTCGTCGGCTGCTGTGTGGCCACGGCGGTATTCCTGGGCGGTTGGGACAGCCCCATCGGGGTCTGGTCCAGCCCGCTGTGGTTCCTGCTCAAGGCCTACATGCTGGTGCTGTCGGTGATCGTGGTCCGATGGACCTTCCCGCGGACCCAGTTCTACGCCCTGCTCAACCTGTCCTGGAAGATCCTGATTCCCATCTCGCTGTTCACCCTGGTCCTGACCGCGATCACCATGAAGCTCAGCTGATCATGAGAGCACAACTGCGCGCCATCATTGTCGGTTTCTCCAGCTTGCTTACCGGCTTGCGTATCACTCTGGGCCAGGTGTTCAAGCCCACGGTCACCGTGCAGTACCCCCACCAGTCCCTGCAGATGGCCCCGCGCTTCCGGGGGCACATCGAGCTGGTTCGCGACGAGGAAACAGGCAAACCGCTGTGCATGGTGTGCAAAGCCTGTCAGAAAGCCTGTCCCTCGGACTGCATCAGCGTCGATGGCATCAAGCCCGAGGGCGAGAAGCGCAAGTTCCCCACCGAATTCATGCTCGACTTCACCAAGTGCAGCCTTTGCGCCGCTTGCGTCGAGGCCTGCAAGACCGAAGCCATCCGCTTCTCCAGGGAGTACAACAAGGTCGGCGCCACGGCCAAGGACTTCCATCTCGATCTGTTGAAACGGCTGGAGGAGCAGGCCCAGTGAACGCATTCCCGGCCGCCGAGCTCATTGCTTCGGTCATCTGGATCGTCTGTGCCGCGACGGCGGTGGCGGGTGCGCTGGTCGCCGCCCTCAGCACGCGCATCATCCGCAGCGTCAGTGGCCTGGCCATGTGCTGCGTGGGCCTGGCAGGGCTCTATTACTTCCTCAACAGCCCGTTCCTGGCCCTGATGGAGGTGCTCATCTACCTGGGCGCGGTCTGCGTCAACGTCGTCTTCGCCGTTATGCTGGCTGAACCCGATGAGCCGGCCCGGGCCCGGGCAGCGTCGAACCGCTGGTGGGCCGCCCTTGCCCTGATCGTCAGTGGTGGGGTGCTATGGGGCCTGGTCCATCTGTCGCTGGCGGCTCCCGGTTCGCCGAGCCATCCCCCGATCAACGACGGATCGGTTCACGCCATCGGCGTCTCCATGCTGACTACCCACAGCTTCGCCTTCGAACTGATCTCGGTCGTCCTGCTGGTCGCCATCGTCGGCGCGCTCGCAGTGGCGCGGCCGGGCCGCACGAGGTCCGTATGATGAGTAACGGAATCTACGCCGAACCGGCTGGTTACCTGCTGGTGGCGGCGTTTCTGTTTGCCGCTGGGCTGTATGGCTTGGTGCGGCGCCGGACCCTGATCGGCATGCTGATCGCCGGCGAACTGCTCTTCTCGGCCGCTTCGCTCAATCTCATGGCGTTCACCCGTTTCTCGTCGCCCGACCCCGCCGGAGGCCAGATCTTCGTCCTCTTCATCATGGGACTGGCTGCGGCTGAAGTGACGGTGGCACTGAGCGTCATCATCGCCGTGTACCGCAACCATCGCTCGATCGCCGCCGACGAACTGGCCGAGCTCCGAGGGTAATGCCCATGCCTCCTGTCGAAGACGTCCGGCTCCTGCTGGCCGTGCTTGCACCGCTGGCGGGCACGGGTCTCGTCATGCTTACCGGCCGTCGGCCGAACGTGCGCGAGGCCTGCTCGCTAGTAGCTGCCGTGACGCTGTTTGCTCTGACGGCATCCCTGGTGCCGGCCATCCGCGCCGGCACGACGCTGTCGTTCACCGTTTTCCGTCTGCTGCCCGGCCTGAGCATCTCGCTGCGCGCCGACGCGCTGTCCATGGTCTTCGCGCTGTCGGCCTCGTTCCTGTGGATCCTGGCTGTGTTCTACTCCGCCGGGTACATGCGGGGCCTCCACGAGCACGCGCAGACGCGTTTCAACGCCTGCTTTGCCCTGGCGCTCTTCGGCGCCATCGGCTGCGCCTTCGCCGACAACCTGCTGACGCTCTACCTGTTTTACGAGATTGTCAGCGTCTGCACCTATCCGCTGGTAGCCCATCACCAGGACGAAGAGGGGTACGCTGGCGCACGGAAGTACCTGGTGTACCTGACCACCACGGCCAAGGGTTTGGTATTGCCGGCCATGGCCCTGATCTACTTCCTGACCGGGTCGCTGGATTTTGCTCACGACATCCGGCCTGGAATCCTGCCTGCCGGCTTGGATCACTGGGTAGTCACCGGGCTGTATGTCTGCTGCCTGCTGGGGTTCGCCAAGAACGGCGTGATGCCCTTCCATCACTGGCTGCCCAGTGCCATGGTTGCCCCCACGCCGGTCAGCGCCCTGCTGCATGCGGTTGCGGTGGTGAAGGTCGGCGTCTTCTCCACGGTTCGGGTGATGCTCTACGTCTTTGGCGTCAATGCCATGGACGCGTGTAACCTGGGCCTGCCCACGGCGTACTTCGTGTCCATCACCATTCTGGTCGCGTCGATCATTGCCCTGAGCAAGGACAACCTCAAGGCCCGGCTGGCCTATTCCACGGTGAGCCAGTTGTCGTACATCATCCTCGGCGTGGCGCTGCTCAAACCTGCTGGTATCGCCGGCGGGTTGGTCCATATCGCCAACCATGCCTTCGCCAAGATCACGCTCTTCTTCTGCGCCGGCGCCATCTACGTGGCCACGCACAAGAAGGAAATCTCCGAAATGAGCGGCCTCGGCCGCGCCATGCCGTTCACCTTCGGCGCTTTTGCCCTGGCGTCGTTGAGCATGATCGGGGCGCCGCCGGTCGGCGGTTTCATCAGCAAGTGGTACCTGCTGCTCGGGGCCGCCGACGCGGGCGCGATCGGCATCATCGTCGTCCTGTTGGCCAGTACCCTGCTCAACACGGCCTACTTCATCCCGGTGGTATACAGCGCCTTCTTCGGCGCGGCGCCGGCGGCTGACGCCGGCCACGTCTGGCGCGAAGCCCATCCCGCCATGGTGGTGCCGTTGACCATCACCGCGCTCATCTCCGTCTTCATCGGTATTTACCCCGAGCTGTTCATGCAGTTTGCACAGGCGGTGTTGCCGTGATCCTTGTCCGCATGGTCGACTGGCTGGAACAGCGCCGCCGAGGCGTCTTCAGGTTCTGCGTGGGGGTTCTGGTTCTGCTGGTGGCGCTCGACGCCATTCCGGTCGTTGTCGACAAGGAGCATGCCCACACCTGGGCCGAGCACCTGCCGGGGTTCTGGTCAGTGTTCGGGCTGGCAGGTTGTGTCATCCTCGTGGTGGTCTCCAAGTTCTACGGCCACCGCGGCATCATGACGCGGGAAGACTACTACGATGAGTGAGTTCTGGCTGCACCCGTCGCTGATACTGATCGTCGGCGGACTGCTGCTGCCAGCGGTGCCGGCGCGTCTCCGCTCGGTGTACCTGCTGGCAGTACCGTTGGCCACCTTTGCCCGCGTCGCACTGATGTCGACCGGCACCTATGGTCAGGTGCCCATACTCGACTTCACCCTCGTCTTCGGCCGCGTCGACGCCCTCAGTTCGGTGTTCGGCTACATCATGGCGCTGATGTGCACCATCGGTACCCTGTACGGCCTGCATGTGCGGCACGACGGGCAGCAGATGGCCGCCTGGGCCTATGTCGCCGGATCCCTCGGCGCCATTTACGCCGGCGATCTGCTGACGCTGTTCGTCTTCTGGGAGTTGATGGCCTTTGCCTCGGTGTTCCTGGTCTGGTACCGTGGTCGGGCCGGGTCGCTGGCCGCCGGTCTGCGCTACCTGCTGGTGCACGTGGCTGGGGGCCTCTGCCTGCTCGCCGGCCTGCTGCTGCACGGCCACGAAGCCGGCTTCGCTTTTGTCGCCTTCGACGTAGCGCATCCCACCACCGCTGCGTATCTGGTGCTGGCGGGGTTCCTGCTCAACGCGGCCGTGCCGCCGCTGCACGCCTGGCTGCCCGATGCTTATAGCGAGGGCAGCTTCAATGGCTCGGTGTACCTGAGCGCGTTTACCACCAAGACGGCGGTGTACGCCCTGTGTCGGGGTTTTGCCGGCATGGAGCTGCTGGTGGTCATGGGCGTGATCATGTCCCTGTACGGTGTTGTCTACGCCATCATCGAGAATGACGTCAGGCGCCTGTTCGGCTACCACATCATCAGCCAGGTCGGCTATATGGTTGCTGGCGTGGGTGTCGGTACAGAGCTCGCCATCAACGGTGTGTGCGCCCACGCCTTTTCCCACATCCTCTACAAGGGGTTGCTGTTCATGGGGGGGGGCGCGGTGCTGCACATGACCGGCGAGAGCCGCATGAGCCACCTCGGCGGCCTGTTCCGGCGCATGCCCTGGACCTTCCTGTTCACCCTCATCGGTGGCCTCTCGATCTCCGCCTTCCCGCTGTTCAGCGGCTTTGTCAGCAAATCAATGATCGTCCAAGCTGGCTTTGAGGAGCACTTGCTGCTGGCGGCCTTCCTGCTGACCCTGGCCTCGATCGGCACCTTCTACTGCAACGGCCTGAAGGTCCCCTACTTCGTCTGGTTCGGCCGCAACCGGTGCGCCGCCCAGACCGCTGAACGCGCCGCCGATCCACCGTGGAACATGCTCACGGCCATGGGCATCACCTCGGCGCTCTGCATCTTCATCGGCTGCTACACGCCCTATCTGTACGACATGTTGCCCTACCCGGTGGAATACCACCCGTACAGCTCGTACCACCTGTCCGAGAGTCTGCAGATCCTCCTGTTCACGGCCCTGGCCTTCTACCTGATGGTCAAGCACCTCGAACCCCACGCCACCATCAGCCTCGATCTGGACTGGTTCTACCGCAAAGGCGGCCGGGCCTTCCTGTGGCTGGCCCGGCGTCCCATTCAGGCCGTGGATTCCTGGTTCGGTGAGCTGTACCGCGTTGCCGGCCTCACCGGATTGATGTTCTCGGCGCGGCTGTCGGGCCGTTTTGACGGCCGCGTCATCGACGGCGCTGTGGACGGCCTGGCGACCACTGTCGATGCGGTGGCGCAGCGCCTTCGGGGCGCTCAGCGGGGTGACGTGCAGCAGACACTTCTGATCGCCTTCGGGGTGGCCGGTCTGGTGGTCCTGGCACTCCTGATCTTCTTGCCGGCGGCCTTGCCATGAACGTGCCGATCCTCAGCCTGCTGATTATCGCCCCGCTGGTTGGGGCTGCTGTCGCCGCCTGCATCCGCGACCCACGTCTGGGGCGCTGGTGGGCCCTGCTGGTCACGGTCGTGGTGGCGGGGGTTTCGCTGCAGCTTTGGACCGGTTTTGACGCGACCACAGCCCAGTACCAGTTCACCGAGAACGCGCCGTGGATCCCGTTCCTGGGCGCGCGGTACCGGCTTGGGGTAGACGGTATCAGCGTGCTCTTGGTGCTGCTGTCCACACTGATCATGCCGCTGTGCGTCCTGTGTTCGTGGCGCTACATCGAGAACCGCGTCCGTGAGTTCCTCGTCAGTCTGCTGATCATGGAAGCGGCCATGGTTGGCGTGTTCTGCGCGCTTGACTTCGTCCTCTTCTTCGTCTTCTGGGAGTTCATGCTCATCCCCATGGCGCTGCTCATCGGCGTCTGGGGCGGCCCGCGGCGCATCTACGCGGCGCTCAAGTTCTTCATCTACACCCTGTCCGGGTCGGTGCTGTTGCTGGTGGCGATCATCGCGCTCTACCTCGAAGGCGGCACCTTCGGTATCCCCGAGCTGATGGGACGCCCCTATTCGGCGGCGTTTCAGTCCTGGGTCTTCCTGGCCTTCTTCCTGTCCTTTGCCATCAAAGTCCCCATGTTCCCGTTCCATACCTGGTTGCCGGCGGCCCACGTGGAGGCGCCCACGGCCGGCAGCGTGATCTTGGCCAGTGTGCTGCTCAAGATGGGCGCCTACGGTTTCCTGCGTTTCGCCCTGCCGATCACGCCCCTGGCCGCCAAAGCGTACATGCCCTACGTCCTCTGGCTGTCGGTCATCGCCATCATCTACGGGGGGTTGACGGCCCTGGCGCAGAGCGACCTGAAGAAGCTGGTCGCCTATTCCAGTGTCGGCCACATGGGTTTTGCCACCCTGGGGATCTTCAGTATGGATCCGCGGGGCATCGAGGGGGCGACGCTCCAACTGATCAACCACGGCGTTACCACCGGCGCCCTGTTCATCTGCGTGGGGCTGATTTACGAGCGGCTGCACACGCGCGAACTGGACCGCATGGCCGGTCTGGGCAAGCACATGCCCATATACCTGACCCTGCTCGGGTTGTTTTGCCTGTCGTCCATGGGGTTTCCCGGCACCAACAGTTTCGTCGGCGAGTTCCTGGTGCTCGCGGGCGGTTTCAGCTACAGCAAGACCCTGGTCATCGCCGCTGTCCCGGGGGTCGTTGTGGCAGCCGCGTACATGCTGCGGCTCCTGCAGCGCATGGCCTGGGGCGGCACTGACAATCCATCGCATCAGGGCATCGCCGACCTGAACGTGCGCGAGTTCCTCTGCCTGGCGCCTCTGGCCATTCTCGTCCTGTGGATCGGTTTGAGCCCCTCCCTGGTGACGGATGTCATGCGGGTCAGTGTTGAGCACCTCGTGCAGCAGGTGTCAGCTTCTACCACCGTGGCCCTGCAGGCGGTTCCCTGACCCCGGCCCTCGGCGCCGGTTCGCCGCTCTGCCGTCGACCCGTCAACCCAATCGGACGACCATGACCGCTGCGAGTGCCCTGCCTTTCCTCCCTGAGCTGGTGCTGGTGTGTGGCGCACTGGCCCTGTTCGTTGTGGCTCTTGGCGACGACCGCGAGGGCGCGGCTCGCCTCACCGCGGGCATTACGGCCGGCGTTGCCGTGGCCGCCGCAGTCCTGTGTCTGGGGCAGAACGACGTGCTGTTCAGCGGGGTGTACCGCGTCGACCTGTTTTCGCAGCTGCTCAAGCTCGTGCTCTGTGCGGGCCTGGCCCTGACCCTGGCACTCCACCGCCGTGTCGATGATATCCGCCAGGGCATTCGGGCTGAGTATTACCTGCTGTTGCTGGTCTGCGTGCTCGGCCTGTGCCTGCTGGTCAGCTGCATCGACCTGGTGGCCGTGGTGGTGGCGCTGGAGCTGTCAGCTTTCCCGCTCTACATCATGGTGCCCATGCGGCGCGAGCGCGCCGGCCAGATCGTGCAGATGGAGTCGGCGATCAAGTACATCATGTTCGGTATCGCCGCCAACGGGATCATGTTTTTCGGCATGAGTTACCTGTTCGGTCTGGCCGGTTCCACCTCGATACCGGTGATCGCCGCGCGTCTGCAGCCGTTGATGGACTCGCCCCTGGTCATCGCCGGCGTGGTGCTGACCTGTTGTGGGCTGTTCTACAAGCTGGCCGTGTTCCCGTTCCATTTCTGGACCCCCGACGTGTATCAGGGGGCGGCCAACGAGACGGCAGGGCTGATCGCGTCGTTGCCCAAACTGGGCGCTACGGCTGTCCTGGTTCGCATCGTGGCCCTGGTCTCGCCGGCGTCGCAGCTGCTGCCGTTGCTCCTCAGCGTCCTGGCGGTGGTCTCCATGTTGTACGGGAACCTGATCGCCCTGCGGCAGACCGACCTGAAACGGTTGCTGGGCTTCTCGGGTATTGCCCATGCGGGTTACACCCTTGTGGGGCTGGTGGCCCTGGATCGCGCCGGTTACGCCGCCGCGCTCTACTACACCATCGGGTACCTGCTGATGATCTTGGCCTGCTTCGTGGTCATCGCCGCGGCCTCCAACGACGGCATCAACCTGCGCCTGACCGATCTGGCTGGGCTCCACCGGCGTTCGCCCATTCTGGCCGCTACCCTGGTCGTGGGCATGTTCGCCCTGGCCGGGATTCCGCCCTTCCTCGGTTTCATGGGCAAGTTTTCGCTCCTGTCGGCCGCGCTGGCCAAGGGCCACCTGGCTCTGGTGGTGATCGCCGTTATCAATGCGGCGCTGGCCATCTACTACTACTTGGGCGTAGTGCGCGAAGCCTGCTTCCGCGATCCGGGCGACCTGCCGCCCATCCGGGTGTCGTGGGCTACCCGGGGTGCCTGCGTGGTTCTGATGTCCAGCATCGTGATCTTGGGCGTGGTGCCGGCGTCGCTGTTCGAGATGCTGGCCACCTCCCTGGGCAGCGTCGGCGCGGCCCTTCCCTGATTCTGGGCTACGTCCTGGCGGCTCGGCGCCGCCTGGGCTACCCTTTCGTTGGCGCTCCTTCACCTGCAATGAATCGAGTTGCTCATGTCCAGCCCTGAGACCTTCCTGGGCATTGCCCGTGGCTTCATGGAGTCGCGGGTGCTGCTTACTGCCGTGGAACTGGATCTGTTCAGCCTGCTGGCCGACGGCCCCTTGACGGCGGACCAGGTGTGCGCGCGCGCACGCCTGGACTTGCGGGCGGCGACCATGGTCCTGGATGCGCTGGCAGCCATGGGGCTGCTCAGCAAGTCAGCCGCCGGTTACCAGGCTACGCCGGACAGCGGCGCCCTGCTGGCAGCGTCTGCGCCTGGTTCGGTCCTGCCCATGGCGCAGCACGTGGCCCACCTGTGGGAACGCTGGTCGCGCTTGACCGAGATCGTCCAGCACGGCGTGACGTCGGCGACCGGTCCGGCGCCGCGCAGCGACGCCGCGCTGAGAGCTTTCATCGGTGCCATGCATGTCATCGGCGCCCCGCAGGCCGACAGCGTCATTGCCAGCATTGAGCTCGACAGGGTAGCGTCAGTCATCGATGTGGGCGGGGCTTCGGGCACCTACACCATGGCTTTCCTCCGACGCCGCGCTGACCTGCGCGCGACGCTCTTTGACCTGCCGCCCGTGGTGGAGCTGGCGCGCGAGCGCCTCACTGAAGCCGGGCTGCTGGACCGTGTCACGTTGGCCCCCGGCGATTTCTACGCCGACGAACTGCCCTCCGGACACGACCTGGCCTGGGTTTCGGCTATCATCCATCAGAATAGCCTCGAGCAGAACGTCGAGTTGTACGGCCGCGTTTTGCGCGCCCTGCGACCCGGCGGACGCATTGTCGTCCGCGACCACATCATGTCGCCCGACCGCACGGCGCCGAGGCCTGGCGCCATGTTCGCGATCAACATGCTCGTCGCCACCCCCGGCGGAGGGACCTACACCGAGGAAGAGGTGGCCGATGGCCTGCGGGCTGCCGGTTTCCACGGCGTGCGGCTGCTGCAGCCGGACCAGCGGATGAACGGCCTGATCGAGGCCACCCGTCCCTGACCACACCGCACGCGAAAGCCGGGCCAGGTGCGCATCGCCACGTGGAACGTCAATTCGCTCAGAGTGCGGCTTGAGCACCTGCTGTCGTGGGTTAGCCGTGAGCAGCCGGACATCCTGGCCATTCAGGAGACCAAACTCACCGACGACACCTTCCCCCACGCGGCCCTGGCGGCCGGCGGGTACCGCGCGGTAGCCAGTGGCCAGAAGACGTACAACGGGGTGGCCATCCTCAGTCGCGAGTCAGCGGAGCAGATCGATACCCAGTTGCCTGGCCTAGGCGACCCGCAGCGCCGCATGCTGGCCGCCACGATCGGCGGCATTCGGGTTGTCAATGTGTACGTGCCGAATGGCCAGGAGGTCGGCACCGACAAGTACCACTACAAGCTAGCCTGGCTGGACGCGTGCCGCGAGTACCTGAGCGCGCAGCTGGCGCAGCACCCCTGCCTGGTGGTCCTCGGTGACTTCAACATCGCTCCTGAAGACCGCGATGTTCACGATCCGGCCGCCTGGGCCGGACAGGTTCTCTGCAGCGAGCCAGAACGGTTCGCTTTCCGACGCCTGCTGGACCTTGGGCTCAGCGACGCCTTCCGCGCCTTTGAACAGCCCGAAGCGACCTGGTCCTGGTGGGACTACCGCATGGCCGCGTACCGCCGCAACATGGGCCTGCGAATCGACCACCTGCTAGTGTCGGCGGCCCTGCGCCAAGCCTGCACCGGCTGCCGCATTGACCGCGAACCGCGCGGTTGGGAACGGCCCTCTGATCACGCCCCGGTGATCGCCGACTTCGCCGGCTGAGGTGGAGGGGTACCCCGCATCGGTCCGCGGCGGGCATCGCCCGCTTTTCGACCGCCCCTGCGCCAAGCCTGCACCGGCTGCCGCATTGACCGCGAACCGCGCGGTTGGGGACGGCCCTCTGATCACGCCCCGGTGATCGCCGACTTCGCCGGCTGAGGTGGGGCGTACGCGCTGCCCTGCCCGCGCCCGCACGACCGGCCGAGGCCGCCGCGGGCGGTTACGACCCGAACCGCGAACGGACTCGACAGCGATCGCCGACAGGCCTACTTTCAGCACCAAAGCATGGCCCCCTGTCAGCCTGCCGGAGCCGCGCGCCGGCGCCCGGCTGGCCTTGGATTTGGCTGGTCAGGAGCCGCTGCACGGCATGTCGACGTCACCCGCAAGGAGGACCCATGAGCAAGTTCGCGGACCCCAGTCAGATCAAAGTCGGTGTGGTAGGTTACGGCGGTGCGTTCAACATGGGGCGCCACCACCTCAATGAGATGAAGCGCGCCGGCATGACCCCGGTGGCCGTTGCCGAGTTGGATGCAGAGCGGCTGAAGGTGGCGGAAACCGACTTCCCGGGCGTCAAGACCTTCGCCTCGCTCGGCCAGATGCTGGCGGGTTCGGACGTGAACCTGATCGCCATCATCACTCCCCACAACACCCACGCCGAACTCGCCGTCGAGGCCCTCAAAGCCGGCCGCAACGTGGTCTGCGAGAAGCCATTCGCCATCACCACGGCGGAGTGTGACGCGATGATCGCGGCCGCCGCGGCCAGCGGTGCCGTGGTCTCGACGTACCACAACCGGCATTGGGACGGCTGTATTCTGGCCGCCGTCGAGCAGGTGAAGAAGGGCCTCATCGGCGATGTCTTCCGCGTCGAAGCCCACATGGGCGGTTACGGCAAACCGGGCGACTGGTGGCGCACCAGCCGCAGCATCTCCGGCGGCATCCTCTACGACTGGGGTGTCCACTTGCTCGAGTACAGCCTGCAGCTGCTCGATGCGGAGATCGCCGAAGTCATGGGTACCTCGCGGACCGGTTTCTGGGCCCCCGAGACGCGCTGGAAGGATGACACCAACGAGGACGAGGGCTTTGCCGTGGTGCGCTTCACCAACGGCAAGTGGCTCACGCTGAGCATGTCGAGCCTGGACTCCAATCCCAAGAAGTCCTTCTTGGAGGTGACGGGGACCCTGGGCTCCATCGTGGTCGACTGGGGCGCCAACGAGGTCATTACCCACGACGGCGCCACGGTAATCTCCACTAAGTACCGCAACCCTGACGCCGAAGGCTGGCGTTTGTACCAGAACATCGCCGACCACCTGGTCAAGGATGAACCCCTCATTATCACCGGTGAGTGGGCGCGGCGCCCGATCCACATCCTGGATCTGGCTTGTCAGAGCGCCCGGACTGGCACGGCCATCAAGGCCACCTATAAGTAGCAGGCCGATCACCACCGGGCGCCGGGCCGCCGTGGGCCGGTCCGATCGCCCGGGAGTGTGGGGCCGCCGTGATCAACGGGCCTGCCGGCCGCGCTGTACCGCCGGCGGGCCCGACTCAGGTTCGACAAAGGAGGACTCCATGTCCGGTGACAGACCCACCCTCGGCCAGGCCAATGTGGACCTGACGAGCCGCGGTTGGGTGACCACGCTATGCGCTCTGGGAATCAACCTGGCCCTGGGCGTCCTGTATTCCTGGAGTGTGATCAGCAAGGGTATTCCGCAGGAGTGGGGCTGGTCCGAAGCCGCCCGGTCCATGCCCTATTCAGTGGCCTGCCTGGTGTTCTCCCTCATGATGGTGCCCGCCGGACGCATGCAGGACCGCATCGGCCCACGGGTGGTGGCGACTATTGGCGGCGTACTGGTCGGCATCGGTCTCCTGGTCGCCAGCCAGACAACCACCAGCGCCGGGTTCATCGTCGGCTTCGGCTTGTTGGCCGGCACCGGTATCGGCTTTGGCTACGCCTCGGCCACGCCCCCGGCAGTCAAGTGGTTCCCGGCGGCGCGCACGGGTTTGATCGCCGGTCTGGTCGTCTCCGGGTTCGGCCTGGCCAGTGTGTACGTGGCGCCCTTGGCGACCAGCCTGATCGCAACGTACGGCGTGCCGACGACCATGATGTCGTTTGGTATCGGTTTCCTGGTGGTGGTCGTCGGTCTGTCGCAGTTCCTGCAGCCGCCGCCCAAGGGCTATGTGCCACCCGGATCGGCGCCTGCGGCTGTCGGTGCGGCCGCTAAAAAAGACGACTACACTCCGGGCGAGGTACTGCGAACCTGGCAGTTCTACCTGCTGTGGTTCATGTATGTGTGTGGTGCCGGCGCCGGGTTGATGGTCATCTCCAAGCTGGCCAAGATGGCTGAGGTGCAGGCTGGGGTGAAACTGGGATTCATCCTGGTGGCGGTGCTGGCCGTAGGCAATGGTAGCGGTCGCATCGTTGCGGGCCTGGTGTCTGACCGCATCGGTCGGCGGGCCACCCTGTTCGGCTGCTTTGTCATGCAGGCAGTGCTGATCGTCCTGCTGTCGCAGGCTACCACCGGCACGCTGCTAGGATCAACGGTAGTGCTTTCCCTGCTGTCGGCGCTGATCGGCGCCAACTACGGGGCCAATCTGTCGCTGTTCCCGTCGATCACCAAAGATTTCTACGGCATCCGCAACTTCGGCGTCAACTACGGTCTAGTGTTCACCGCCTGGGGCCTGGGGGGCTTCATGCTGTCGCTGCTGGCGGGCCAGGTGTACGACCAGACGAAGACCTTCACCTTCGCCTATTACTGCTCGGCGTGCCTGCTGGTGACCGCGGCCCTGGCTAGTTTCCTGCTCAAACCGCCGCAGCAGCGCGCTGCCGGCGCGTGATCGGTGCAGCTGCCTGTTGACGGCGACGGCCTGGTAGATAGGGTACTGGCGCGGCAGACGGGCGTCGCCGCGCCGTGCACCGCTGGGTCAGTCCGGTGCCGGTCACCACGACACGCGCGAGGAGCTGGGGATGGGCATCATCACCGTCAGTCGGGGTTCGTTCGCTGGAGGCAGGGCCATTGCCGAGAAGTTGCAGCAGACCCTGGGTTACCCATCGCTCAGCCGCGAGCAGGTCCTCACACAGGCGGCGCAGGAATACGGCATCCTCGAATCGGAGCTCTCAAAGTCGCTGAACGAAGTACCGTCCTTCTGGCAACAGGCATCGGGCAAGCGCCTCGCCTATGTGAAGTGCGTCACCGCCGTCCTTCTCGACCATGCCAGCCAGGGCAACCTGGTGTACCACGGCAACGTGGGCCATCTGCTGCTGAGCGGCGTGCCTCACGTACTGCGCGTCCGCGTGGTCGCTGACATGGAGTACCGTATCCGAGCTGCCATGGCCCAGGTGAACCTGTCGCGCGACGCTGCCATTGCCCACATTCGTCGGGTCGACGAGGAGCGCAGCCGGTGGGCACGCCTGTTGTACGGCGTCGACTGGGAAGATCCCACCCAGTACCACCTCACCGTGAATCTGGGTCTGGTCAGCGCCGCCAGCGCGTGCGAGACCATCGTGCGCCTGGCGGCGATGCCCGAGTTCGTGCCCACCGCTGAGGGCCAGCGTGAGTATGACGATCTCCGGTTGAGCTGTCGGGTGTGGGGCTCACTGGCCAGGAACCCCGGGACCCGGAGCGCCAGCCTGAGGGTGCAGGCCAAGTCCGGCGAGGTAGTCATTTCGGGTTCGGTCCCGTCAACCCAGGCCCTGGAGCTGATACCGCGGGTGGTCAGCGAGGTCCCCGGCGTCCAGTCAATCAAGGTCGAAGCCGGGATGGGCACGGACTGGTACTGGTAAGGCGGCGCGGGGCGCGAGGGCAGGCCACGCCCGGCCGCGACCATGGCGGCCTGATACGGGTCGCGCAGGGCGGTGTCATCTGATCGGGTCATCGGGCGGATCTTGGCGCGTTGATGGTTGCGCCAGGATCCGCTTTTCCTTGGCTTTATGCCAAGTTGCATCATCGTGAATTGGCGCACCCTGTGAACGCATAACCAGAGCAGAGGCGCGATGGCTCATCTGGCGATCAAGGGCGGCCCGCCCGAGTTGCCGCAGGGGCTCTCCCTGCCGCCGTGGCCCGTGTTTGGCGACGCCGAACGGCAGGGCCTGCTGGAAGTCCTGGAGCGAGGGGAGTGGTGTCTGCCGCCTGAGGGCAAGGTGGCCGAGTTCCAGCGGCGTTTCGCCGCGTACATCGGCTCGCGCTATGCCACGGCCTGCCACACCGGCACCGACGCTCTTGAGCTGGCTTTCCGCTCCTGTGACCTGGACCCGGGAGACGAGGTGATCGTGCCCGCCGTCACCTTCCTGGCTTCAGCCTCCGCCGTCGTCCTGGCCGGCGGCGTACCCGTTTTCGTTGACATCGACCCCGAGACCTATCAGCTCGCCCCGGATGCCATCGAGGCGGCCATCACGCCGCGGACCGTGGCCATTGAGCCGGTGCATTACAGCGGCTACCCGGCTGACATGGATCGGGTGCTGGAGATCGCCCGGCGCCACGATCTGTTCGTGGTCGAGGACTGCGCCGAAGCGCACGGCACCGAGTGGCGCGGCCAGCGCGTGGGTTCCTTGGGCGACATGGGGTGCTTCAGCTTCCAGATGGGCAAGACGCTCACCTGCGGCGAAGGCGGGGCCGTTACCTATAGCGACGAAGACCTGGCCATGAGCTGCTATGCCTGCTCGCGGTTCGGCCAGCGTCCGGGCGGCGGCCGTTACGAGCACCACCAACCGGCCGGCAACCATCGCATGTCCGAGTTCCTCGGGGCCATCCTGCTGCCCCAACTCGAACGTCTCGAGGCGCAGACAGCGGCGCGCCACGAGACTGGGGCTCGGCTCGATGCCGCGCTGGCAGCCATGGAGGGCCTCAGCCCGCTGCGTCGCGATCCCCGCATAACCAGACGTGCCTACTACTTCTACCTTTTCCGCTACGATGCGTCCCGGTGGGGTGGGATTCACCGCGACCGTTTCATGGCGGCGCTCCAGGCAGAGGGTGTCCCGTGCGGCACGGCGCACAATGATCCGGTGTACCTGTACCCGGCTTTCCAGAACATCAAGCGCTCGCTGCTGCATGGTAACCCCATGGATTACCGGCAGGTCCACTGTCCCGAAGCCGAACGGGTATACCACTCCGAGGTGGTAGCCATGGGCAACCGCTTCATGATGGACGGCGCCAACGTCGAGCGCATCGTCAGCGCCATCGCCAAGATCCGCCGGCACCTCGACGAGTTGGCAACCGTTACCGACTGATCCCATCCCATCCGTTCACCGCGGTCCGGCACGGGCCGGCTCGACACCCATACAGGAGGACGTACCCATGGAAAAGGGGGCACATAGAGCTCTGGCAGGGGCTGCGCTGCTCGCCCTGATGCTGACCGGGGCAGTGTTGCCAGCGGGAGCCCAGTTCGCTGTTGGCGGTGGCTATGTCGTGGCTGAGGAGACGTCCCTGGAGCCGGTCGACGTCACTGCCGACGCCACGGATCTCCAGCAGAACCCCAACCGCGTCAATGTCAAGGCCATCGGCATGGGGCGGACGGCCATCGCCAACGGGCGCGGTTACAACGCCATGCTCGAGAACCCGGCCCTGCTTTCACGCAGCCGTTTCTCCATTGACCTGATCGGCCTGCAGGCCAGCGTTCCCACGGCCACCGTGGACGCTGCCAAGTTCGTCAAAGACAACCAAGACCAGTTCACGGCCGACGGCGCCTTCATGGGCCAGATCCGCGATGGCCTGGATGCGTACCAGAGCGCCACCAGCCTTTCTGAGCGAGTCGATGCCATCCGGCAGATCCGCGCCGGGCTGGTGTTCCCCAACGAACTGCTGGACCAGACGGTGGGCAGTCAAGCCGACCCCAATACCCACGGCGTCAGCGTCATTCCGAACTTCCAGGCGCAGTTTGGCCACTTTGGTGTGTCGCTGTACGGCAGTGGCCAGATCGGCTTCCAGGTGTCGCCCGGCAACAGCATCGACACGCTGCTCTCGGTCAGCATCCCAGACAATGCCAGCCAGCTGTCGCCGGAGATCATCCGCCGCCTCCGCGGGGTTGTGGAATCCGCCTTCCGGCCCGATGGCACGCTGGACCCCGAGGGGCTGCCGCAGGTGTTCGCCATGACCTACGGTGACGTGGTGGGGGCGGTTGGCTACGCTCGTACCGTGCGTCCCGGGCTGGACCTGGGCGCCAATCTCAAGGTCATCCACCGCCGGTTCTCCACCAAAAACATCGACGCCGACAACCTCGACGCCATCCTCAGCGAGGCGCGCAATGACCTCAATGAGTCGGTTACCGGCGTTACGGTGGACTGTGGCGCCCTGTACCACTGGGGCAACCGTGGCACCACGGTGGGCCTGTCGGCCCAGAACCTGCTGCCGCTCCAGAAGATCACCTCCTCGGCGGATTTCTCCATGGTGTCGAGCCAGAGCTACTACCTGACCGATACCAACGACGAACCGCTGGTCGGCTTCTTCTTCGACCGCAACGGCAACCCGGTCATGGATGGCAGCGGCACCTTCATCCCCAACGCAGCCGGCGACACGCTGTTGACGGTAGAGACCCAGCAGATCACTGTCCAGGCGCCGTTCCGCCTCAAGGCACCCTTGCTGCTGAACGCGGGCATTTCCCATCCCGTCAGCAGCCGCTGGGATGTCTCGGCCGACTGGGTCGACATCTTGGCGCAGGACGACGGCCACGACGGCCTCGCTAGCCGCATCCATGTGGGGACCGAGTACCGCCTGTTGAACAACCTGGTGGCGGTCCGCGGCGGTCTGGCCGAGAAGAAGGTGGCCGTGGGTGCCGGCATCAGCATCAAGGTGCTGCAGCTGGACGCGGCCTATGCCTATGACAACTTCGTGGGCGACAACGCCTATTTTGCGCAGGTGAAATTCGGCTGGTAGGCGCCGACGCACCGGCCGCCACGGGTGCGTGGCGGCCGGTGCCAGCCTGGCCTGGGGGCTGCCATGGACTGTCGAGCGCGCCCCGGTGTCAGGCCGCGGTCAGCGGCTGAGCGCACCCGACCGCCAGGCTGCCGTCGGCTGTTGGGCGCATCCGCCTGCCCGGCCGCGGTCGGCGGCTCAGCTGGCCGGCTGCATGCTGAACGGCAGGTTCATCAGGGCAATCACGCTGGTGTCATGGGTCTCACGTGACTGCTGGCGCGGCAAGTCGCCTGCGGCGCGGAACTGGCCAACGCGCACATAGGGTGCCGCGATCGGCGTGGGCCGCGGGCGATGGCCCTGCGCCAACCGGCGGGCGGCGCGGTACGCCGCAGTCCGGATCCGCGCACAGGCAGCGGCAGGCGCCAGATGCACGGCGCTGATGTTGCGGCGCGTGTACCCCTCCAGGTCCAAATCGTCGCCGTTGCCGGGAGCACGGCCGCGCTTGACCCAGGCCGTCTCAATGCCGGGTACCAGGGCGGCAGCCTCCAGGGTGAAAGCCAGATCACCGGCCCCGAAGAAAACCGGCACCCCCAGTTCGGCGGCGCACAGCGCCATCTGCCCGAACTCGCCGATGGAGATCCCGTTGACCGCCAGGTCGATATAGCGGCAGCTCTGCGTGTGGGCCAGGTGGGCAAGGGGGGTCCCTGCCTTGGCGTGCTGGCCGACCCAGGCGATGCCGTCGTAATCTGGCTCCAGACCGAACGGGAAACCTTCCGGCCAGCCGCGCATCAACTCGGCGCGGGCATCGAGCCACTGCGGCGCGATGGCCCCGGCTCCGTGGCCGTCGGCTACGGTAACCGCCGTGGCGCCGGCGGCGAAGAAGCCGTCGATGGCGGCGTTGGCCTCGCGGGTGACGAATTCACGACCCAGTTCGTAATACCGGTCACCGGGCGAGCACCAGTCGGCGAAGTTCATCACTCCGGCCGTGCCCTCCATGTCGGTCATCAGGAAGATGCGCATACCTGTCTCCTTGAACTGCGGCGCCTCACAGCACCGGGTGATTGAGCGGCAGGCCCCGCACACCGACGTGGTCGAAACGGTGCACCACCAGGTTGTCCAGCGACGCGGCCAGAAGAACGTCGCGCTCGGGTCCGGCAAAAGCCACATCCGTGGGGCCGCGCAGGGCCTCGCCGCGCCAGTCGGCGGCGAACAGCTCCAGACGTCGCGTTGCCAGGTCGAAGACGTAGATGGCGTCAGGTCGATGGCAGGCGATCCACAGGCGCCCCAGCGCGTCGAAAGCAATGCCGTCCGGGACGTGCTGTGGCATGTGCACGACCCGCTCAAAACCACCGGCCGAGCCATCGCGGCGGATGGCGATGCGGGCGATCGCCGCGCCGAAGGTTTCGACGAAATACAGGAACTCCTCACCGGCATCCAGGGCGATGGCGTTGGGCGTGTCGACCGGCTCGCCGTACCACAGTTCGGCAGCGCCGCCGCCTGCCGGGATGCGGCACAGGCGGCCGTTGACGCGCGGCGACCAGTCGCCGCTGTCGGATACATACAGGCGGCCGTGGCGGTCGAAAGCGGGGTAGTTGGTGCAGGTGAACGGCGCGCCTTCCGGGCCGGTGCCGTACACCGTCAGCGTGCCGTCGGGCAGCAGGCGCAGCACCTGACCGGCGACGCAGTCGGCCAGGTACAGACTGCCATGGGCGTCCACGGCCTGGCCCAGACAACGATGGGGCGTGGCGGCGAAGGCTTCGGCGGCGTTGCGCTGCAGGTCGAGCCGGTACACCTGCCGGCCAGTGCCCGTGGTGTAGGCCTCGCCCGCCGGGCCCACGGAGATGGACTCCGGGTGGTCCACGCCGCGAATGTGGATGATGTGCTCAAGTTCGTAACCGGCGGTGGGGGAGGGCATGGCTGACCTCAAGGGCAGGTGCTCGCCCATCGGACGTCGGTGTGGGATGGGTCGGCGCCGACGTGGGCCGCCAGACCGGCAGCCGGGCCGACCGCCGCGGCCGCGTCAGACACAAGAGCGCGGCGCCCGCCGCGGCTCGACACGGGGAGGGCGGCAGCGCAATATAGGTAGGTCGCGCCGCCCCCGGCAAGGTCTGCCGCCGCGGTTCGCCCTGGCTCGCGCCGCCCGGCCGTGCCGTCGTCCCGCCGGGTTTCTCGCGGCCACAACCTCGTTCCCGGGAGTCCTTGCCGTGGCCCACATGCTGGCAGCTGTACTGCACGATTTCGGCGACCTGCGACTGGAGCAGGTACCCGTTCCCGATCCCGACGTGGACGAAGTCGTGGTGCGCATCGTCAGCTGTGGCTTCTGCGCCACCGACTACAAAGCGATCCGGGGGATCCGGCGCAATGTGGCCTTTCCGTTCACCCCCGGGCACGAGCCGGCCGGAGTGGTCGCCGCCGTGGGGCGCGCGGTGCGGGGCTTCCGTCCGGGCGACGAAGTGATCTGCCAGCCCTCGGGTTATTGCGGCACGTGTCGGCACTGCCGTCAGGGCAACACTCACTACTGCGCCGAAGCCTTCACTACCGGTGGCGACGGCCCGCCCCATGTCTGGCCGGGGGCGTTCGCCGAGTTCATGCGCACCCGCGAGACCTGCCTGTTTCACAAACCTGCCGGTATCAGTTTCGATGCGGCGGCGCTGACCGAACCCCTGTCCGGGGCCTGGAAGGGCCTGATCCAGTACAGCGGCATGGAAGTGGGTGACGATGTCGTCATCCTCGGCACCGGCGGCATCGGCCTTCTGTGCGTCATGGTGGCCCGCGCTGCGGGTGCCGGTCGCCTGATCGCCGTAGACCCCAGTGCCCAGGCTCGCGCCAACAGCCTGCGCCTGGGGGCCACCCACGCCGTGGACCCGACCGCCGGCGATCTGCGCGATCAGGTTTACGCCATCGTTCCCGCCGGCCCGGATCTAGTGCTGGAAGCCGCCGGCCCCATCGAAGCCGTGCGCAGCATGGTGGGCCTGCTGCGGCGCGGGACCCGCTGGAACGTGTTCGGCATCACTACTCCGGAGCGCTTCGAGCTGGAGGGGGGGCTGACGCATTTCCTGGAAGCCCGCATGGATGCTAGCTTCGGCACCACGCCCCGGGCCATGGAGCGCGCCATCCGGCTCCTTGAGGCCGGACTGGTGGATCCCGAGCAGATCGTCTCGCACCGTTTTCCGCTGTCCCAGATCCAGGTCGCGGCGGAGACCATGGGACAGTCGCAGCGGAACAAGGTGATAATCCGACCGTAGTCGCGGCCGCCGCGGCTGTCGGTGGCGTTCAGCCGACCCGGAGGACCATGTCAGACCTGACCGAGCAGGTGGCCGCCATCGTGCTCCTGCTGATGCTCAACGGCGTCTTCGCCATGGCTGAGATGGCGATCGTATCGGCACGCAAGCCCTGGCTTCGTCGCCTGGCCGATCAGGGCGATGCCGGCGCCGCCGCCGCCCTGGCCTTGGCCGAGGCGCCCAACCGCTTCCTGTCCACGGCCCAGGTTGGCATCACCCTGGTGGGCGTCCTGGCCGGCGCGTTGGGCGGCGCCACTGTGGCGGACGAAATCGCCGCGGCCCTGGGCCAGTTCCCGTCGTTGGCCCCGTACGCCCAGGCCATCGGTGTCGCCCTGGTGGTCGTGGCCGTGACGTACATGTCCGTGGTCTTGGGTGAGTTGGTTCCCAAGAGACTGGCGTTGGGCAACCCCGAAGCCGTGGCGCGGGTGCTCGCCCGGCCGATGATCATGCTGGCCAGGGCGGCCGGGCCACTGGTCAGCTTCCTGGGGGTATCCACGGATCTGGTCCTGAGCCTGCTCGGTCAGCGCCGCCAGCGTGAGACCCCGGTCACCGCCGATGAGGTGCGCACCCTCGTCGAGCAGGGGGTCGAGGCGGGCGTGTTCCACCACGGCGAACCCGAACTCGTCTCCAGTGTACTGGCCCTGGACCAGGTCCGCGTCGATGAGGTGATGACGCCGCGGGCCCGGGTGATCTTTCTCAACGCCAGCGAACCCCATCAAGCCAGTTGGCACCGCATCGTGGTCAGCGCGCACGCGACCTTCCCTGTATACGAAGGCAATCGTGATAATGTCATCGGCATGGTGTCGGTGAAGGCCATCTACGCCAACCTGGCTGCGGGTCTGCCGGTGAACTTGGCGGACCTGGCCACCCCGCCTGTGCTGGTGCCTGCGGCGCAGACCCTCAACCGGCTGCTGGACGTCTTCCGGCGTCAGGGTCAGCACGTGGCCCTGGTGGTCGACGAGTATGGGACCATGGTGGGGCTGGTGACCTTGGTGGATGTCTTGGAGGCCATCGTCGGGGACATGCCGTCGCGCGAGGAGAGACTGCGACCGGCGGCCCGGCGCCGCGACGACGGATCGTGGCTGGTAGACGGTCTGCTGGAACTGGACGAATTCGAGCAGCACACGCAGATACGCCTGCCGCGTGATCCGGTGGGGCGCTACGCGACGCTGGCCGGTTTCGTGCTGGCCCGGCTAGGCCACCTGCCGCGCGAGGGCGAGTCCCTCGCCTGGCGTGATTGGCGCTTCGAGATCCTGGATATGGACCGCCAGCGCGTCGACAAGATCCTCGTCACGGTCGCTGCGTCGAGCGGCCCCGACCCTCACCAGGAACCGGACAGACCCACGTAATACGAACGGGTCGCGGCCGGGAAGAGGTACCGGGCCCCGGCCCATTCGTCGTAGTACCCTGAGCCCGAGTACCGCGCTCCCGCCGCGTTGCGCACCAGGCCCTCAAGGCGCACGCCCGTCAGGCCCACCGGGTCCAGCCGGCAGTGCAGGCCGACATCTACGGTGGTGTGGCCGGGGAGGCGGCGCTGGGCGCTGTTGCTGTCGTCAAGTTGCTGCGGCCCGGCGTACTGGAGTTGGCCGTCGCTGGCCCAGATCCCCCGCGCGTATACCAGGCGCAGCGTCGCCAGGCGCTGGGGGAACAACGGCAGGGTGTGGCCCGCGTAGTCCAGGCCCACCACGCTGCCGTCGGCGGCCCAAGTCAGGTGCGTGTAGTCGGCGAAGTAGTTGCGGCTCACGGCGCCGCTGCCTTCCAGGTCAAGGCCGGTGGCCAGGGCCATGCGAACCGTCGCCTCCAGACCGCGCCGGACGGTGCGGCGGGCGTTGCCGCGGACCGGGTTGCCTTCGTCGTCCAACTGCCCGTAGGCAACGATCTCGTGGCGCAGATCGAGCCAGTACGCGTTCAGGTGCAGTTGGTGCGGGCCGCGGCGCGCGACGGTACCCAGCTCGAAGTCCATAACCTGTTCCGGGTCGACCAGCGGCTCGTGCCAGCGCACGCCCGTGATCTGGCCGCCCGCTCTGAGCGTGTCACTGCGGGCGAAGAGCGGATCCGCACCGCGGTCGTCCGGGCCCTCCCAGGTGTCATAGTAGTCGGCGTCGGCGGGTTCACGTTGAGCCAGGGCGGCGCTAGCGAACAGACCCAGGTTCGGGGTCACCTGCCAGGTAACCCCGGCGCGCGGATTGGCGAACCGGTGGCGCACCCGGTACGCGTTGCGTTCGGCCCCCACCAGCGCCCCGACCGCGTCCTGAGCGAACCGGTACTCCTTCTGCTGCAGCTGCATCTCGGCCATCAGGCGCAGGTCGGGCCTGGGGATGTACAGCTCGTGCAGATACAGCGCGGCAGTGGCCTGGCGGCCGCGGTAGCGATAATAGGTCAGGTTCGGCGTCACCTGTGCAGGCATGGCCGCAGCCCACACCACCTTGCCCCAGTGCCGGCCCCGGTAGCCGCTGATTTCGCTGCCGATCGTCAGCCGCCCGTGGGGGTGGACGCGCTCCAGGCGCCCCATCCACCCCACCTGCTGTTTGTCCACCCACTTCTGCCGCACCAGGTCGGTGCGCGCCAGCTGCAGTTGGCCCAGGTTGTCGCGCTGCAGTTGGTCGCCGTCGTGCGTATAGTAAGCCAGGGAATCCGCGCCGAACCAAGTCGGGTCGGTGGTCCGCACCGACGGCAGCGCGAAGTCTCCCAACGCCCGCTGACGCCTGAGGCCCTCGTAGTACCCGCGACCCTGAACCAGGAACAGCGTGTTGCTCATCTGCCAACCGGACGCCAGGTACGCGGTGTGGATCAATTCGTAATGCGGCTGGTTGAAGTGGTCCACCGTGTTGGCGTACCCGGCACTGGTCGGATTGTGCCGGCGATCGAGCACCAGCTGGTCCTCGCGCAAGCCGTCCCAGGCTGCATGGGTGATCTCGGGTCCGCCGTACACATTGGCCTGCACCTGACCTACCCGACCCCGGCGTGACAGGCCGAGGAAATAGGCCCACTGATCAACGCCTGAGTCGCGCCGGTACCCGTCGCTGACCAGGCGCGAGAAACGGGCATGGACGGCCGACTGGCTGTCGGCAGACACGCTGTTCATGGCAATGGACCCGCGCCGTGTGCCATAGCTTCCCCGACCGCCGCGCACCTGCAGCCCGGGCTGGTCGAAACCGCTGCCGGTTACCAGGTTGACGCTGCCGGCAAAGGCGCCTACACCGTAGAGGGAATGAGTGACGCCGCGTTGAACCTGGAGCTCAGTGACACTCCCGAGCAGGTCCGGCATGTCGACCCAGTAAACCTGGTGGTCTTCCGGATCGTTCAACGGCACGCCGTTGATCATCACGCCAATGCGATCCTGGCCAAAGCCACGGATCTTGAGGTACGTATTGCCGACGCCATTGCCTGCGTCGGCGTACGCGTACGTGTTGGGCAGGGCAGCCAGTACCAAAGGGGTTTCCTGCGGGTCTGGGTTAGCGCTAATCCGAGTCGCCGACCATTCGGTGAACGCGGTAGGCGTCTCGCCCTCAACGGCGCGGCTGGCGGTCACGTACAGGCCCGGCAGCACGATGTCGGTTGGCTCCAGCTTTACCGACAGCGCGTGCGTTGGCAGGGGCAGGGCCAGATCGACAGTGCGGTACCCGACGTGGCTTATCTGCAGCCGTACTCCCGCGCTGTCGTCGAGCGTGAAGCCGAAGGCGCCAAACTCGTCGCTGGCGATCTGGAGATGCCCGACCTGGATCCGCGCTCTGGCGAGCGGCAAGCCGGTATGGGCGTCGGTGCAGGTGCCCGACCAGGAAGCGGTCGCCGCATGGGCAGCGGTGGCCAGGAGCAGCGCCACAACCGCGTGTCGGACTGCAGGTGGCAGCAGGAATGGCAAGGCAATCCCTCCGGTGAGAGGTGTGGGGCAACTTCCGGAGGGGTGCCGGGCGACCCAGCCACGGGTGTTCATCGGGTCGGGCCATGGCGCACGCCCAATGGGCGTGGGGGGCCACGACAAAGATCGGTCTCGTTCCCTGCGCTGGCATTACCCAGATCAGGTTCGAAGGGTGTGATCTCAGCCCTGCCGGCTGCGGACGCGCCCGCAGCCCGGCAAAGCACCCCTACAGACAGATCCCGGAACACAGTCCAGGCGGGTACGCCTCGACCAGGGTCTGTGAGGCTTAATATAAGCCCCCGGGCCAGGGCTGCCACGGGGGCATCAAGCCGGGTTTCAGTCCTCCAGGTCCGGGTACAACGGCAGTTCCACTGCTGCCCCGCCCGCCTCAGCCGACCGGTGAGCGGCCTCCATCAACTCGACGCACCGCAACCCCTCGACCCACGTCAGGCACGGTGGCCGGTCGTCCTGGACCCAAGCGACGAAGTCGCCCACCTCGTGGCGGTAGGCGGCGTCGAAACCAAGGTCATCAAAACGTTCGTGGCGTGGTTCGGCATCGTCCAGGCGTTGCCAGTACAGGTCGATGTGGTCGAGGTGGGGCACCATCTTGAAGCCGCCGTGCCGGCACTCAGCCCACGGCCCCTGGGACTGCCGGAACTTGTGAATGGGGAAGGACAGTCCCCCGTTGATGGCCGCCAGGGCCCCTGAGGCGAAAACGATGTTGGCGTGGATGATGTCGCGGAACCGGTAACGGACGTCGTGCTGAGGGCCGTGCAACGCGATCACGCGCCGAGCATCGCCGCACAGGGCCCGGAACCAGTCGATGACATGGACGCCGTGCATGTGGAAGAAGCCGCCCCCCAACTCAGGCCGAGCCCACCAGGTGTCGAAGAACTCGTATGGCCGGTTGTCGCAATACTCGCAGACGGTTACCGCCAACACCGGTCCCAGGCAGCTGTCGTCGGTGAGTTCGAGCATGCGGGCCCATGGCGGTCGCAGACGCCGTTTGTGGCCGATCATCAGTTTGACGCCATGCCGGCGGCAGGCCCGCACCATCTGCCAGCACTCGGGCACGGTGCGGGCCATGGCTTTCTCGCAGAACACGTGCAGCCCTGCCTGGGCGGCGGCGATGGTGATCTCAGCGTGGACAAAGTTCGCCGCCGTGATCACCACTGCGTCCAGGTTCGCCTGCCCGACCATGTCGCGGTAGTCAGTGAAGCGCGGTACCTCAAGGCCCAGGTGGCGGGCAGTGTCCTCCATACCCGTCGGCTGCGGATCGCACAGGGCGCCGATGTCGGCCACTTCCAGGAGGTACCTTCCCAGGTGCTTGCCGAAATTGCCGCAGCCGATCAGGCCGAGGCGCAGTCGTGCACGGGGCATACATGTCTCCTTGTCGGTGTCTTCGCCGTTCGGCGTCCGCCCGGGCGGGGGGGCCGCGGCCCGCGTCGAGGCAGCGTGGCCCTGCCGCCGGTCCGGCTCGGGGCCTAATTTAGGCTTCCATCACTATGACCGCGTCAGACCCCTGCCAACCCGGGCGAACCCGCGCGCGCTGGCCACCGGGGCCCAGCGCGGCATTGGGCGGACTGTCACTCCGGGGAGGCTCGAGACAGCATGGCATCGCGTGTGGTGTACTGGAACGGTGACTTCGTGGCCGAGAACGAGGCGCGCATCTCGATTTTCGACTGCGCTCTGATGTATGGCGACATGGTCTTTGAGATGACGCGTTCGTTCCGCCAGCAACCGTACCGCCTGGCCGAACACCTCGACCGGCTGTACGCCTCCATGGACTACGTGGAAATCGACTGCGGCCTGTCGCGCGCCGACATGGAAGCGGCCACCTACGCCACCGTAGAACGCAACCTGCCCGCTCTCGAGGGGTTCGACTTCCAGATCATGCACGATGTCACCCGCGGTGGGCTGCCGCTGTACGATAGCCTGATCCGCGAAGGTACCCGCCCAGTGGTCAGCATTAATGTCTTCCCGCTGGTTCGGCACACGGGCGGCATGGCTGAGCGCTATGTTTCGGGTGGTCACTACGTGGTCACGCCACAGCAGTCGGTGCCCGCCCGGTACGTGGACCCCAAAGCCAAGAACCGCAGCCGCATCTACTACAAGGTGGCCGAGTTGCAGGCCGCCCGGATGGAGGCGGGTGCCATGGCGCTACTAACCGACGAACACGGGTACATTACCGAAGGCACGGGCAACAACTTCTTCATGGCCCGGGGCAACGAGATTCTTACCCCTCGGGGCCACGACATCCTGCGTGGCGTGTCGCGCGGCGTGTGCATGGAGTTGGCCGCCCAACTCGGCTATGCCGTCCGCGAGGCCGACATCGGACCCTACGACGTGCGGGCTGCCGACGAAGTGTGGAGCACCAGCACCACCGTCTGCATGATCCCGGTGACGCGGTTCAACTTCCGGCCCGTCGGCGACGGCCGCCCGGGCCCCGTGTACCGCCGGCTGCTGGCGGCCTGGTCTGACGCCGTGGGCGTCGACATCGCTGGCCAGGCGCGCGAGTACGCCGCCCTCAGAACTACGTGGGTGCCCTGAGGCGGGCCCCGTCGCGACCGGAGGAGCAACATGGAACAACGCCCCTTGGGCGCCACCGGGATCCAGGTGCCCGTGTACTGCCTGGGCACCATGACCTTTGGCACGCCCGTGGCCGAACCCGAAGCCGTGGGCCTGATTGACCGCGCCCTGGACCTGGGGCTGTGCTTCATCGACACGGCCAACAGCTACGAAGGGTACACCCGGCGACCGGGTACACCCGGCGGTGTCGCCGAAGCCATCGTTGGCCGGGCGCTGCGGGGGCGTTGGGGGCGAGCCCTGGTGGCCACCAAGGTGGGCATGAAGATCGGCCCCGACGCTGACGACGAAGGGCTGGGCCCGGCCCACCTGCGGCGGGAGTGCGAGCGCTCCCTTCGGCGCCTGGGTGCCGACGCCATCGGTCTGTACTACCTCCACCGGCCCGATCCGGTCACTCCGGTGGCCGAGACAGTGGCGGCCATGGCCGACCTGATCACGCGCGGATGGGTTCGCTACTGGGGGGTGTCCAACCACACCCCGGCGCAACTCGGGGCGGTTCTCGAGGCGTGCTACCAGGGCGGATGGCCTCGTCCGGTGGCCTGCCAACCGGCCTGGAGCCCCCTGCGTCCTGAAGCTGAAACCGAACTCATACCCATGTGCCGCCGCGAGGGGCTGGCCGTGGTTGCCTATCGCGTTCTGGAAGGGGGCCTGCTCAGCGGCAAGTACCAGGCCGGCAAGGCGCCGCCGGCTGGCTCGCGCGGGGCCTCGCAACCCGACTGGGTGCCGTTCCTCGACGACCCGGCGATGCGATCGCGGTGGGACGGGGCCGCCGCCGCCGCGGCCTGCGCGGGCCTCGATCTGTACACCTGGACCCTACGCGCGGGTTTGGCCGTGGACGGCATGACCAGCCTGATCCTGGGCGCGACCCGCCCGGCGCAACTGGAGCAGGCCGTCGCCGCCCTGGCCCGGCCCTGAGGCCGTGGCCCGAGGCCGGCATCCTGGCCGAACCCTGCGCCCAGGGCCCGGGGCCGGGCCTGAAGCTAGGGCCTGAAGCCAGGGCCTGAGGCCAGGGCCTGAAGCCAGGGCCTGAAGCGAGGGCCTGGAGCCAGGCCCTGGAGCCAGAGCGGGAAGCCAGGGCCTCAGGCCGGCGCTGGACCAAGCGCCTGAAGCCAGGCCGCGCGGCCAGCCGGGTAGGCAATCCCTGACGCCGTGGCTCCAGGCCGGTACCTTGGCCGAGCCCTGCGCCCAGGGTCAGGGACCCGGCCCTGCAGCCAAAGCCGGAAGCCACGCCCTGAAGCGGGTCCCGACCAAGCCCCAGAGTCGGCGGGGCCCGATTCAGACGGCAGCCAAGTGCTCCGGTCGGCCCTTGACTCCGGGGCGCAGGCGGAACAACGGCCCGCCGCGCGGCTGGTGGTAGTCGTGGCCCTCGGGCGCCACCGGGCTGACCCAGTGCGTGGCCGCGCTGGTCACGTACAACTCGTCCAGGTCAGCGCCGCCGAACATCACCGAACTGGGCTGCGCCACCGGCAGCGCCACCACGCGCTCCAGGCCGCCGTCGGGATCGAATCGCGACAGGCCGCCGCCAAACCAACGAGCCACCCACACAAAGCCTTCGGCGTCCACGGTCATGCCGTCGGGCAGTCCGTCGTCCCGGGCCAACTGCACCAGCACGCGGCGGTTGGCAATCGCTCCGGACGCGGAGCAGTAATCGTACACGTACAGGCGGCGGGCGATCGAATCCACCAGGTAGAAGCACCGGCCATCCGGGCTGAACCCCATACCATTGCTCAGGTGCAGTCCCTCCTCAACGATGCCCACCCGGCCGTCCGGATCGACGCGGTACAGATAGCCGGGTTCGTAGGCCTGGTCCTCGCGGAAGGCCTCCTGGCCGCCGAATACCCGGCCACGTTCATCGGCAATCACGTCATTGATGCGGTTGATGGCCTGTCCATCGCAGGTCGTGGCCACCGGTCGCAGGCCCGTCTGCGGGTGCCAAGCATGGAAACCGCCGGCGCCCCCCATTACCAGGCCTCCGTCGGCGTGGAGCACCACTGAAGCGGTGTGGATGAGGTCGGTCAGCAGGCTCACCGTCCCGGTCGTTCGATCGAGCTGATACACTGCCTGCCCGCCGGCGTCGGTCCAGTACAATCGGCTCCGGACCGGGTCCCACATGGGGCCTTCGCCACAGGCCAGACCCGCGTCCTGGACCACCTCCACCTCGAGGTGCACGGGGCTCATGCGACTCACGGCAGGGCTCCTTCAGCGAACGTACCAATGGGTCAGGGGCACGTCGGCCATGGTGCGCAGGCCGGGGGCGGCGCGGCGCACGGATTTGAGCGCATTGAGCACCATCGAACACGTGG
>CAITNQ010000099.1 GCA_903893785.1 uncultured Gemmatimonadota bacterium | reverse complement strand
GGCGTGAGCGTCCAATCGCGCTCGAGGTGGGACCAGCGCATGGGTTGCGGTGGCCGGACACAGGACGCCCGGCCGGCCCCGCCCACGGGCCAGGGCCGCTCAGGTGCGCACGGGCAGCCAGCGCCGCGTGGTCGCCCTGCGGCAAGCTGCGCGCCGCCGTCATGCCCGCGGGACCGGGCGCGATCTCCAGCGGGGCGTGAGCGTCCAATCGCGCTCGAGGTGGGACCAGCGCATGGGTTGCGGTGGCCGGACACAGGACGCCCGGCCGGCCCCGCCCACGGGCCAGGGCCGCTCAGGTGCGCACAGGCAGCCAGCGCCACGTGGGCGCCTGTGCGTAGTGCAGGCCCATGCGGTCACCCGGTTCCAGCCACACGGCTTGGCCGGCGAAGAGCCCGCCCTCAATGACCTGCGCCTCGCCTTGCCCGGGCGTCAGCGACCAGCGCTGCACCGCGCCGGCCGATACCACGAGCACCTGCACCGTGTACGGGCTGGCGTTAACTGTCTCGGCCCCGCTGGCCGGCACAGGCGGCGTGTCGATTTGCGGCCGACCGGCCGTGACAATGCGGTTGGTGGGTACCCGGGCGCGGTTGGTGACGCCGTTAGGCATGGCGTGCACATAGAGCGTGTTGTCGCGCGCGTCGGCCTCGAACACCACATCCTGGCCAGGGCCTCGGCGGCCACTGAAATCCAGGGTCAGGCGGTTCTCTTGGGCATGGATGAGCGCTCCCACGGTGTCGGTGGGCTCAACTCCCGCGGTGGCGACATAGCGCTTCTGCACCGGGTCGAAGTGCACCCCCTGCGGCGCCAGGAAGGTCATGTCCAATTCGTTGTGCGCAATGTGGCGTGAACCCGGGTCGCCCAGACGCAGCCCGGTGCACCCGCCGAAGGAGTGGTGCTGATTGCCGAACATCATGCGGAGGCGGTTGTTGCGGATGGCCCCGCCGCGGCCGCCCGCGTCGGTCACGTACACCGCCGTGCCTTGGGTGTTGGTTTCCTCGGCGAAAAGCACGCTGTGGATGATGGGGCCGTGCGTCGAATCCAGCAGCAGGCCCGTGCCCTGGGGATGGGCCGAGACGATGGCCGAGAAGTCGAAGACGCTGGCCGTGATGACCACGAAGTCGTCGGGACCTGGGGTAACTGGCCGCACGGCCACGGCGGCGTCGGGCGACCCCGAGACGATCAACCCCAGTTTGTAGCGGCAGTTCATCTGGCTGTCGATGGTCACCGCATGGCCGGTAGTGCCGCGGTACTGCAGCACGTAGTTGCCGCCGTCCATGCGGAAGTCCTGGCTCCATGGGATGCGCAGCGTCTCATCCAGGGTGTACACATTGTCGGGCACGCCCTCGCCGCCGTGCATGCCGCCGCGTCCGCCGAACACGTACACGTCGCGGCAGTGCCTGTGGGCCCAGTTGAGAGCCTCCTGCAGACCGCTGGTGCGGGTGCCGGGGGTGTGTGGACCGAAGTCGCCGCCATCGTGCGGTCCCTGCAGGGTGACTCGCACATAGGGCCTGGGTGCGGTGTCCATGCCACGCTCCTCCCGGTCAGGTGTGCCGCGGCTGCGGCCGGTTGCACGCTTGGCTGCCGTGGTCGCGCTGGCCCGCGGCAGATCCCTCAAGACCGCGGCGCGGGCGCCCGCGGTACCCCCTCAGCACGTTCAGGCCCGCCGGCCGCCGATCACGCCCAGACCAGGTCTCGGCGTGCCCGTCACGCAAGCTGAACGGGCCGCCACCCCCAACACCAGGCCGACCGGTCGCCGACGAACCAGGGAAGTGGCCACGGCGAGGACGCCCAACGCCCAACGCCCAACGCCGGCGTGTGGGGCCTGATGGGCGCGCGACCGCCACCGGGCGCGGACCCTGTCGACCCACGGGCCAACACCCGGTGCGGCGCTCAACATGGCCTGGGCGCCGGTTGGCGTCAATCTCGTTTGGGGTCAGGCGGCGACGGGCAGCCACGGGCGGCCCGGTGATCTGGCCGCAACCCGCGCGGGTGGCGCCAGGGCCGCCACGTCGCGTCTGCCGACCGGCCGAGACCGCAGGTCTCCACCCAACCCTGCCCGCACTCGCCGTCACGCGGGCACCGCGCTACGGCTTCGTAGACCCATGTGCTACCTGAAATGCATCCACGAAGTCCCCGATGCATACGCCTCGATGCACTGGCACGCCGGCCGGCGTTGGCGGGAGACCATCGACCCTTGCGCCTGGTCTGCCGGCGTGCAGGCGCCGCGGCGTCACGCCAGGCGCCACCCACGCCATGCGCCTCGGGCTCGCCCCACCCCTGACTGGACAGCGCGGCGCGTTGCCGGCGCTGCATCGCGGTTGTGCGAAGTGAATCGCTCCCAGTGCCTCGGCCCGACCGCTCGCGGGTGGGCGCCGCGCGTTGCGGCCGCGCGGTTGCCGTGCCGTCGTACCCCTCCTACGGACGCCCATCAGACGGTGCGCGCGGCCGCCGCGCGGGAGCCACCGCATCGCTGGCGTGGAGGCGTGGGCTGTCGCTTATTCTGCATTCTATCTGGACCAGATGCATGTGGTGCGGTCTGCACCAAATGCATGCTCTGCGGAGCGTTCCTGGGCGCTTCCCGGGGCCAGCGTTGCGGGCCTGGGTGGGCCCCAAGGCGTCTGCGGCTCCAACGCTGTGCCGCTGCACCTGACCGCGCCGGTTTGCCGCACCGTATGTACGGCGGCTGGCGCATTTCGACCCACAGCCTGCCGCGTGGGGCGGCGGGCCCTTCTGATGGCCATTGGCCACGCCGAAAGGAGTCGCACTGTGAGCATCAGGGCCAAGTTGGTGGCAGTGGTAGCGGTAACGCTGGTGGTGCTCATCGGGGTTCTCATGGGGGTCCTCGGGCAGGTCATGACGGCCGGCTTCGCTCGCGTGGAAGGGGATGACACCCGCAAGAACGTGACCCGCGTACTCGATGCCATCGATGCTGACCTGAGGGGGATGGAGAACACCGTCTTCACTTGGACGCAGTGGGATCCGGCGTACCGCTTCATGGAGGATCACAACGCCCAGTTCCTGGCCGAGAATGTGTCGTCCACGCTCTACACTGGGATGAAGATCGACTTCTGCGTTTTCATCAACGGTCTGGGCAAGGTGGCTTACGCGGGCGGTTACGACGCGTTGATGGGCAGGGAGGTGGCGGTCCCGCCGGAGCTGCTGAGTACTATCGCTGACCCCGCGGCCAAGATGCTGGCCAACGCCGACCCGACGCGCGCGGTCCGCGGCATTGCCATGGTCGGGTCCGACCCCATGCTCATGGTCGCGGCCCCGGTGACCAACACCGCCGGCACGGCCCCGGCGCGCGGTCACATTGTGTTCGTACGCAGGCTCAACGACGCCGAGGTCGGCAGGATCTCGGAGACCACGCACCTGAAGTGCGCGGTGACCCCGTCGACCGCGCGCATCGGCGCGATCGTGGTCCAGGTGCGGGACGAGAACGTGATCCAGGGCGTGACGGACATCAGCGACCTGCGCGGCGTTCCCATCCTGCGACTGACGGTCGACATCCCTCGCGAGATCGATCGGCAGGCGCGGCAGACGCTGCAACTGCTGTTGACCTCGATCTTGATCATCGGCGTCCTGTTCGGCGTGGTGGTGTACGTGGTCATCACCCGGTGGGTCCTGCGCCGAGTGCTGCTGCTCAGCCGTCAGGTGAGCGAGGTCACCGAGACGTTGGATTTCTCCCGGCGCGTTGAGGTCGCGGGCAACGACGAGATCTCGGCCCTTGGCCGGTCAGTCAACGGCATGATCTGTGCTGTCTCCGAAGTGCTGAGTATCCACGGCCAGGATCGCTAGGTGGGCGCGCAATGGGCGAGAAACTGAGTGCGGTGTTCGCGCGAGCACAGGCCGAGGGAGGCGTGGTGGCATGCGCCAAGCTGGCGCTGAAACTCAATTACACCAGTGTCGAGGCCGCCGGTCGTCCGGATACGCCCGGTGACCTGCAGGCGGCGACGGCGGCGCTGGAGGAACTGCTGCGCAGCCAGCCGGGCAAGGCACCGGCCACGGCAGGCCCCAAGCCCGCCGCGGCGCCCGGAGCATCCGGGCGGCTGTTGCGCTACTTCGAGTTGGCCCAGGAACATGGCGGGTTGACGACCGTGGTCAAGCTGGCTGGCAAGACCGGGATCACGCGGCAGACCGCCGGGGCGACACCCGAGACACCCGAGGTTTTGGCCAAGGTCCACGCTGCCCTGGCCGCGTTGCTCCCCGAGGCGTCCATCCCGCGGCTGTAGATCAACCCGGTCGCTGGCGGTCGCCGGGCGCTTCGGCGCGGGCGACCGCCCCCGGCTCGCCATGGCCAGCGGCATGGTGCCGCCCGACGACGGCCCGATCACCCGCGTTCGCAGCCCCGCGTGCGCCGCGACCGTCCCGCCCCTCCCGGTGGCCGGTGTCGGGCCCCGCCCCGCTCGCGATCGCTGGGGCTATATTACCAGCCCGTTGGCGCTTGGGCGGCCGTGGCCGCCAGTCGAGTTGATCTTGCCCTGGCCCACTCCCGGAGGACTGCAGCCCATGACCCCGCGCGAGCGATTTCTCCAGACCTTGCTCTTCGGTACCCCTGACCGTATTCCGCTGGAGCCGGGACACGGGCGTGAGTCGACCCGGCGCCGTTGGTACGATGACGGACTGCCGCGTGACGTGACCAATATCAACGAGCACGCGTACCGGCAGGCCGGGGGGCAGTTGCCTTGGCCCGCGGGTGGGCCTGCGTTCCCAGTCAACGAGCGCATGATCCCGCAGTTCGAGGAGAAGGTGTTGGAGGAGCGCGAGGACTCGCGCATCGTGCAGGACTGGAAGGGCAATGTCTGCGAGATCGGCAAGGAGTACGGTGTCGAGTACCTGCGCAATGCCATCGATTTTGTCACCCGGCGGTGGGTCAAGTGTCCGGTAGAGTCCTGGGCCGACTGGGAGGCGATGAAACGACGGTACGACGCGGCGGTGCCGGAACGCCTGCCCGCCGACCCGGTGGCATTGGGGGACCAGCTGGTGGCGCGCGAGCATGCGGTCGTCCTCCATTTCTCGGGGCCCTTCTGGCAGATGCGCGAGTGGCTCGGTTTCGAGGGCCTGTGCCTGCGCTTCCACGACGACCCTGACCTGATCCGCGACATGATTGCCTTCTGGACCGACTATGTGGGCCGGTTACTGCGGCGGGCGCTCCAGTACGTGACTCCCGATATGGTGCACCTGAGCGAGGACATGGCGTACAAGCGCTTCCCGATGATCTCGCCGGCCATGGCTCGCCAGTTCCTCCTGCCGTGCTGGCGGCAGTGGGGAGACATCGTGCGCGAGGCCGGCGTGCCCCTCTACGCCATGGACTCGGACGGGTACATCGGGGACCTGATCCCGCTCTGGATCGAGGCTGGCATGAATGCCTGCGACCCGATTGAGGTGGCCGCCGGCAATGACCTGGTTGACTTCCGTCGCCGCTTTGGTCGACAGATGGCCTACAGCGGTGGGGTGGACAAGCGGGCCATGGCGGCCGGCGGCCAGGTCCTGCACGATGAGCTGCGGCGTCTCGCGCCCGTCATCCGCGACGGCGGCTACATCCCCAGCTGCGATCACGGCGTGCCGGCCGATGTGCCCTGGCCCCACTACCAGGACTACGTGCGCCAACTGGCCCAGCTGACGGGCTGGCTGTAGACCCCACCCGGTTGCCGGCGCCGGGTTGGGAGCACGCCAGCCCGCGCTTGGCCGGCCGGGCTTGGGTTGGGGGCTGCCGCCATGCGGCCCGCCCCAGTTGGCCCGTTGCGCTCCGCGTCCGGCCATGGTACCGCCGATACCGGCCGCGAGGGGGCGTGCCGGCCCCGTGCCGCGACGGCTGCTTGCCTCGCGCTGGCGCGACCACCGGCGTGCGGTCTCCTCTCGACAACAGACTTCGCCGACGCCAATGGCGCGCGTGCTTGGCACCCCGGCGTCCTCGCCCAGGTCCCGCCACCGGTCCGTTTGCGCTGGCGAGCCCGTCGCCCGAGAGCAGTCGGCGACGCCTGGGCTGCCGGCCTGGCACCGCTGCGCCCTGTGCCTGAGGTCTGGCTGGGGCGAGCACCGGGGCTTGGTCTCCTCCCGAGCCACGGCAGGTGCCGACGTCTGGGCTGCC
>CAITNQ010000098.1 GCA_903893785.1 uncultured Gemmatimonadota bacterium | reverse complement strand
GGTAAATGGCGTCATCCTGATCGACACCGACGTGCTGATCCTCGCCGAGCGCCAACGCGCCACGCTGGATTTCTCGGCGTGGCTTCAGCGCGGCACCGCGTTCATCAGCGCTGTCACCGTATCGGAATGGCTGGTCGGCGGCCACGACATTCAGATCGCCGCCACCGCCCTGCGGCAGGGTTCCCCGATCCTGACGCGAAATGGCAAGGACTCCCGCAAGCTGGCCCGCGTGACGGTGCTTGACTTTTCCTGGGCAACCTGAAGGATTATGAGCAAGAAAACCAACTCATCCTCCCGGCGTACCTTTCTCAACATCGACGCCTTTCTCAACATCTTGCTGACTTTTTTAGTGCTGCTGCTGCAAAGCTGGTTCGCCGACGGCATTGCGGGCAGCACGCTTTTTCCGTGGTGGGGGGGCGGATTTTCGCTCACGGCACCAGCAGGTGACGGAACCGCGATCCTGCTTGCCACCATGCTGACGCTCAGCTTCGGGGTGGCATGGCTGCTCTGGCAGCGCCGCAAAACCTTTCTTCCGGTCCAGATCCAGCGCATTGGTCAACCGGGCGATATCGAACCTCATTCGATCCTGGCCATGACCGTTTCGCGTCAGCAAGGCTGGAAACTGGACATCCCCAGCAAGCGGCTTGTGTGGGACAAGGAACCGGGCATCACGCTCGACCTGTCCGGCACTGTCGACGAAGCCCTGGCAAGGCTCGCCGGTTTGGAGCGCGCCCGCCAATTCACCTGGGAACAACTGCTGCGCGCCATGCAACGTCACGCCGAATCGGGGGTGCTTCGCGAGGTCTACCTGATCGGTTCACCCGGCAAATCCGGCACCGCCGCGCAGTTCCAGGACTGTCGGGACCTACTGCGCCTTTTCTACCCCGCGCTCCCAGAATCTGCCTACCAGAGCAGAGAGGCCGATTTCGAGGCCATCGACAAGTTGCTCGAGGTTTATACAGGCATCACCGCGTCATGCCGTCATCCTGGGCGCGATCTCGTCATTGACGTGACCGGCGGCACCAAGGTCGTCAGCATCGCCGCTGCCATGGTGACCCTTGAGCATCCCGAAATCGAGTTCCAGTATGTCGAAACCGGTGGAGAGAAGAGAGTTCGCTCATTCAACGTCGTCAGCGCCGTCTACGACAACGGTGCACGCTGAACCTGCAGGCTCGGCATGCCCTACCTCCTCAACTCCCCCATCCTCACCGCCTACGGCCATTGGCGTTTCGAGGGGCCGTTGACGCTGGAGCAAGTCCGGCAAAGTCTGGCGGAGGGGTTCATCTCGGCCATCGGCCATCCCGGCACCGCCCAAGTGCTGGGTGCCCTGCTGGGGCTCGACGTCCCGGTCAACCGCATCGCCATCGCCATGCAACCCGGCGAGCAGGCCATCGTCTTTCGCCTGCTTGCCCGAATGGAAGAAGGGGCCGTACTCGATGCTGATGCTCTGATGCGCCTACCCTACGAACTTTCCCGGCTCACCCGCATCGACTGAACCCGCTCCCATGCTAAAGCTCGAATTCGACTTCGCCCTGGGGCCGGGCCGTGAACCTTTGCCCGATTACCTCGGCGGCGTCCTGCACGGCTATGTCGAAGGCGCTGTCAAGAACCACGACCCGCACATCCTCCCCGTGCTGCGTCCCGGCGGAGCCGACGGCATAGCGCATTTCATGATCCTGCCGCCCCCCATGACCATAACGGTCGAAGGCGCGCTTCGCTTCGCCGTCATGCTTTATCGGGACGCGGCCAAGGCCTGGCCCATCATTGTCCGGGCGTTGATCGAGCAGCAAGTCAGCCGACTCAACGGCCGCCTGTTCGCCTTCCGGCGGGCCTGGTGCTCTACAGTGGACGGCGAGCGACACGACCTCGTCCGGCAAGGGCGACTGATCGAATTCCCCGAAGGGCCGCCCGTGCACCGTTGTCTTGAAAGCCTCGCCGCCCTCGCACAGCCCCACCACCCCGCCCGCGGCTTCTACCGGCTCAACTTCAGGACCCCGCTCCTGCTGGCTTCCCGCAAGGCCCAGCGCGAACGCGAACGCATCGCCCACGGCTTGCCCTGGCCCACGCTCGGCTCCGTACTCGACTCCATCGCCGCCCGCTGCCGGCAACTCGAACCCGAACTCGCGGCCGCCATCGGCCTGCCCGAGACCTGGCAGGCCCCGGCCGTAGCGCACGCCCTCCACGCCTACACACCCGCCGGGCGGCCCGCGCGACAAATCGAATGGCTCTACAGTTCCACGCCCCGGCAAGCGCTCGACACCCCCCCGGACCCGGCCCGGGAGCGGCGCAGCCTCGTCGTCCGCGGCCTCCTCGGTGAACTGGGCTACCCGGTGCCCGACATCCCCCACGCCGCCGCCTTGCTCCACTGGGGGCAGTGGCTCGGTGTCGGCCAGAAAACCACCATGGGCTGCGGTCACTACGTTCTGGCCCACGGATAGCCGGCCCCCCATGCCCACCTCCTGGCTAGTCGCCTACGACATCGCCGACCCCAAGCGGTTGCGCCGGGTCGAGCGGGCGATCTCCGCGCTGGGCGAGCGGTTGCACTTCAGCCTCTTCCTGTGCGACCTGACGGATGCTGAGTTGCACCGACTGCAGCGGCGCCTGGCGCGCCTCATCGACCCCCTGGCCGACACCGTGCACTACCTCCCGTGGTGCCCGGCCGACCGCGCCGCCGCCGTCCACCTGGCCGCCTCCGCCGAACCGGCGCGAGCGGCCGCCTGGGTGGTCTGAGGCGTGGGCGCCCTGCTGCGCCAATCCCTCACCCTGGCGCAACTTCGCCGCGCCTATGCGCGCGTGCGCGACAACCACGGCCAACCCGGCGTCGACGGCGCCAGCGTCGAAGACTTCGGACGCGGCCTCGAAGAAAACCTCAAGGCCCTGCGCCTGGACGTGCTTGGCGGCGGCTACCGGCCCACCCCGCTCAAGCGCCTCTGGTTACCGCGCCCCGGCAAGACGCCGCGTCCCATCGCCGTCCCGGTCGTGCGCGACCGGGTGCTGCAGACCGCCGTCGCCCAGGTGCTCACCCCCCTGCTTGAGGACGAATTCGAGGAATGCAGCTACGCCTACCGCCAGGGCCGCTCGGTGCGCATGGCCGTCGAGCGCATCGGCCTGCTGCAGCGGCAGGGCTACAAATGGGTGGTCGAGGCCGACATCGAGGCCTTCTTCGATTGCATCCCCCACGACCGCCTGCTCGAAGAACTCGCACGCCTCGCCCGCGACGACGAACTGATCGCCCTGGTCCGGCTCTGGCTCGCCACCCCGGTACGGGAAGGTGACCGCCAGATACCCGTCAGCCTTGGTGTGCCCCAGGGCTCGCCCCTCTCGCCGCTGCTCGCCAACCTCTACCTAGACCACCTGGACGAAGCCCTGCTCGAAGGCGGCCACGCCCTGGTCCGTTACGCCGACGACTTCATCGTCCTGGCCAAGGACCGCGACCGCGCCGAAGACGCCGTCGAACTCACCGCACGGGTGCTGCAAGACCTGGAACTCAAGCTCAACCCCCTCAAGACGCGTGTGGTCACCTTCGACACCGGCTTCAAGTTCCTCGGCTGGAACTTCGTGCGCAGCCTCGCCGTGCCCGCCGCCCCGGCGCAGACCGAGCCGCCCCCCCGCCCCGCGCCGGCACCGGGCGCGTCCCCCTGGCAGCCGGCGCCCGACAACGCCGAAATAGCCGACGCCTTCGCCCAGGCCCTGGCCGAAAACCCCCGCTGGCAACCCCGTCCCGCCCCGCCGCCGGCAGATCCCGCCGCCCGCACCGCCGCCGCGAGCACGGAACCGGAGGACCGCCCACGGACCCCAGAACCGGCCAACCCCCTGGACCTCGAAGGGGACGAAGCGGAAAACCAGACCACGGCCCCGGCGCCACCACCGGACGACGACCCAGGCGGGCCCCGCCCGCCCGCATCGTCCCCGGACACGCGCGAAGATCCGCACGAAGACGAACTGTACGGCGACGAAGTTCCCGCCCTGCCCCCGCCCAGCCTGCAACGCACGCTCTACCTCGTCGACCCCGCCGCCAGCCTCGCCACCGAAAACCAGCACCTGCTCGTCCGGCGCGAAGAAGAAATCCTGCTCGACCTGCCCGCCGTCAACGTCGACCAGGTCATGGTCTTCGGCCGCAACGCCATCAGCCCCGCCGCCCTGCACTGCTGCCTGCGCCACGGCATCCCCATCGCCCACCTCTCGCGCATGGGCAAGTACTACGGCCGCACCGAACCACCCGGCGGCGAACTTGTGCGCCTGCTCGCCGCCCAGTTCGGCGCCCACGCCGCCGCCGGGCTCCACCTGCCCCTCGCCCGCGAGATGGTGCGCGGCAAACTGGGCAACAGCGTCCTGCTGCTCAGCCGGTACGCCCGCCACCGCCGCCGCGACGGCGACCCCGGGGTCCACGACGCCGTCAACCGCCTGCGCGACCTGGGGCGGCGAACCCGCAGCGCCCCCGACCTCGACAGCCTGCGCGGCCTGGAAGGCGCCGGCGCCGCCGCTTACTTCGGCGCCTGGCGCACCTGGCTCGCCCCCGCCTGGACCTTCGGCGCGCGCCAACCCCAGGCCGGCACCGACCCGATCAACGCCCTGCTCGACCTTGGCTACACCCTGCTGCGCCAGAGCGTGGCCGGCCTCATCCAGGCGCGCGGCCTCAACCCCTGGCTCGGCCATCTGCACGCGCTCAAGTCCGGTCACATGTCCCTGGCCTCGGACGTCATGGAAGAATTCCGCCCCATGGTCGTCGACACCGTCATTCTCAACCGCTGCCTGAACCAGCAGATCGGCCCGGACGATTTCGTCCAGCGCCAGGGCGCCTGGACCCTGCGCCCGGAACCGGCGCGGCTGTTCGTGCGCGAAATCGAACTGCGCCTGAACGGCGAGCGGCAGCACCCGCACAGCGGCGAGCCGCTCGACCTGCGC
>CAITNQ010000097.1 GCA_903893785.1 uncultured Gemmatimonadota bacterium | reverse complement strand
GTCAAAGACGCCGTCGGCCAGGGGCTGCTGGGCTACTACCCTGGAATGGGTGATTTCCACGTCTACCCGCCCGCCCCGCAGAACCGGGCCACTAATCGATTCCTGCGCACTGTGGGCCAGGATTCTCGGCCCGTCTTCCTGTCCGAGTACGGCATTGGCAGCCAGTTGGACGCCATCGCCTCGCTGCGGTTGTACGAGCAGGCTGGAGCCCCGGCGGAGCTGCCCGACGTGGCCCGCTACCGGTCGCTGGTGGAGCGTTTCGAGGCCGACTGGAAGTACTACGGCATGGACGGCGTCTACACCTTTGCCCAGGACATGCTGCTGGCTACCCAGCGACTGCATCGACGGCAGCGCCTGCTCGGTTTCGACCTCATCCGGGCCAACCCGCGCATCTGCGGTTTCAGCCTCACCAGCATGATCGACGGTACCAGTGGCGAGGGTGTCTGGGATTTCTTCCGCCGCCCCAAACCCGGCGTGCTGGACGCCCTGGCTGACGGTTGGTCGCCGTTGCGCTGGTGCCTCTTCGTTGACCCTGCCCACACCTACGGCGGCCGGCCGACGCACGTGGAGGCTGTGCTGGCGAACGAAGACGTGCTGGCGCCGGGCCAGTACCCCGTGCGCCTTCGGATCCGCGGTCCGGAAGGCGTGGTGTGGGAGCGCCGCACACAGCTCGTCATACCCGCTGGCGGCGCCGGCGATGAACCGCCGTTGGCGGTGCTGGTGGCCGACGCCGAGGTAGTGATCGACGGGCCGTCGGGCGAGTACGAGTTAGCTGCCACCCTGGAACACGGCGGCCACCCGGAAGGCGGGCGTCTGTCTTTCCACGTCACGGCGCCGGCCGATCTGGGCTCGATGACAGGGACGGTCGCCACCTGGGGCCTGACGCCCGACCAGCAGCAGTGGCTGCGCAGCCGTGGGCTGAGCGTGGGGTCCTGGCCGGGCGCGGCTGCGGGCGGGGTGATCCTGGTCGGCTCCCCGGCAGAGGCCACGCCCGAGCGCTGGGCAGCCCTGTGGGAGACCGCCTGTGCCGGAGCCACGGTGGTGTGCCTGAACCCCGAGGCCTGGGCTCGCGGTGAGGCGCCGATGGCCTGCTGGCCGGAGGAGCCTCGGGGGGAGCGCTGCGAGCCCTATGACAGCCTGTACCACAAATCGTGCGTGGCCGCCCGCCATCCGGTTTTCGCTGGCTTGCAGGCCCCGGGCGTGCTGGACTGGGAGTATTACGGCAGTGTCATACCACGGTACCACCTGCGGGGCCAGCGACGGCCCGACGAGGTGATCGCGGCGTGCTTCACCACTTGTTACCCGGGTGACAACGGGTACGACTCGGGACTGCTGGCCGGGTCCTATGCCATGGGAAGAGGGGCATTCGTGTTCAGCACTTTTCGGCTCCTCGAACACCTGGGCGAGCATCCGGCGGCGGATCGTCTGCTGGTGAACCTGGTCCGATACGCCGTGAAAACAGCCTGCTAGACAGGCCCCGAACACCCTCGCCCGGACGGCCGCCGCGGCAACGCGGCGCGGGCCATGGGTCAGCGGTGCTCGCCGCGCCGACGTGCCGCCATGTCGACGGCGGCGAGAATCGGCCTGCGGTCGGTCAGGGGTTTGGCCAGGACCAGGTCGAAGCCCGCCCGCCGCGGGTCATCGGCATCCAGGTCCCATCCGGAGAGCAGCACAGTCACCACGGCGGGGTCCCGGCGCACCAGTTCCTGCCGCAAGCGATCGCCCGGCATCTCGGGCATGCCCAGGTCGATCACCCAGACGTCCCAGCGGCCCGGCTGGAGGACGGCCATGGCTTCGGCAGCACCAGGCACTGCCGAGACTTCGCAGACCGGTTCCAGAAGGCGCGTGAGGACGCGCCGCACGGCCTCGTCGTCGTCGACGATCAGGACCCGCCCCCGCACCGAGGCGGCAGCAGGCAAGCCGGCTATGGCCGATGGATTCGGGCGCCACAGCGGCAACTGGATCGTAAAGGTAGCGCCCGCGCCCGGGGCACTGGCCACCTCGATCGTGCCTCCCCAGGAGGTAACGGCCGCATGGGCCGTGGACAGGCCCAAGCCGCTGCCGACATCCATTTTGGTGGTGAAGAAGGGCTCGAAGACGCGGCGTCGGACCTCTTCGTCCATGCCGATGCCGGTGTCAGCGCAGACCAACCAGGCATGGTCGGCGTTGCAGCGGGTGGCCAGTGTGAGTCGCCCGCCCTGCGGCATGGCCGTCACGGCGTTCAGGATCAGTCCAGCGACCACCTCGACCAGGGCCGCAGGGTCTGCTTGCACCGGGGTGGGGGCCGCCAGTTGGGTCACTACCTCGATCCGCACGCCGCCAGCCTCGGCCTCGTCGCGCCACCGCGGTTGCGTCACCGCGACCGCGTCCGTTACCGCCTGGTCCAGGGGCACCGCATCGGGAGCGCGGACGACGTCGCCACGGACCGACAGGTGCAGCCGCCGCACCAGGTCACTGGCGCGCTGCCCGGCAGTGATGATCTCGTCCACCATCTCCCCGGCTTCGGGCGGCAGGGACATGCTGCGCATCATCTGCGCCGGCAACAGCACTCCGGTGAGCAGATTGTTGAGGTTGTGGCTGATACCGGTGGAGATCTCGCCCATCGCCCGCAGGCGCTGCGCCTGAACCAGGGCCTGCTCGGTTTCACGCTCACGAGTCTGGTCGCGGAAGACCAGCACCACTCCCACGGTAACCCCGGCCGCGTCGCGAATGGGCGCGCCGCTGTCGGCAATGGGGCGCGACTGACCGCCGCGGTCGATGAGCAAGGTGTGGTTGGCCAGCGCCGTGACCTGCCCCTCGCGCAGGACGCGCCGGACCGGGCTGTCGACCACGGCGCCGTTGACCTCGCTGACCAGCTGGAAGACGGTTTCGACAGGTTGACCCTGCGCCGCCGACTCAGTCCACCCGGTCAGCCGTTCGGCTTCCTTGTTCAGCCGCTGGACGCGTCCCTCGGCATCGGTACTGATCACGCCATCGCCGATGCTGTACAACGCCATTCGGTACTCGTTCAGGGTCTGGGCGTGGCGGCGGGTGACTTCGTACAGCTCCTGGTACACGCGCGTGCGGCGGCCACGATGGAGGAAGCCCGACGCCGCGGCGGCCAGGAGAAGGCCCAGACCGACCAGCAGGCCGATGGTCCAGGCGCGGTACCGGGCCTCGGCCAGGATCTCCTCCTGGTCGACCTTGGCCACCATGGACCAGGCCGAGTTCTCTACCGGGCGCAGGTCCGCCAACACCGCCACACCGCGGTAGTCATAGCCCTCGAAGGGCCCGTATTGGCCCAGGACCGCCTTTACCGCCGGCACCTCGACGTGGGTCAGGGGCACCCGCAAGGTCAACGGCGCCGCTGCCTGGTGGCGCAGACGATTGAGGAACAGCACCTGGTCGCCGTCGCGCCGGACCAGCAGCGTCTCGGCCGTCCGACTGGGCGTGGGCCACGACTGCACCATGGGGTACAGGACCCGATTCGGGTCGCTGCGCAGCACCACCGCCCCCAACACCTGGCCCTGGGGTCCGAACACCGGAGCCAGGGCGTCCAGATGCACCGCCTGACAGACCGGGCACGGGTACAACTCCCCCAGCAGGGGACGGCCCTGGGCCAACACCTGGTGGGCCTCGCCTTCCTGAAGCTGGGTCTCAGGTGCGGCGCCGCTGGCCAACAGGACCCGACCCGTGCCATCGAGCAGCAGGGCGGCCAGGTACCCGCCCTGGCCCGCCACCACATCGGTCTGCACCAGGGCCCGGTAGGCCAGGGAGAGCGCCGCCGCGGCCTCGTCGGCGCGATCGGGTCGGGCCAGGAAGCGTCCCAGCACGGGGTTGGTGGCCAGCAACTGCACGTCGCGAAGCCGTTCGGCCCGCCACAGTCGGAGTTGGTCGACCTTGAGGCCGGCAATGGCCTGCAGGGCCTGCAGTCTCTCGGCCCGGATGCTGGCGGCCTGCTGGCGGTAGAGCCCCCACCCGGACAGACTCAAGGCCAGCGCCACCGCAGCGAACCCCATCAGCGCCCGCGCGCGGTGGTGCTGGACAGGATCAGCGACCCCTGGGCGCGACTCCATCGGTTACCTCCGGACGGCGCGGGCACGCTGCTGCCACGATCGGTACAGGCTGGGTGCACCGCTACCGGGCCGGCCCGCAGCGATGGCGGCGCGCGGCCCCCCGGCACACCCGTGTCGGTCGGCCACCCGACAACACCGACCCGCGAAGATACGGACGGAGCGCCGGCAACCGCCAATCGGTCGTGGCGGGCGGCAGCCGACTGCGCTCCCGGGCGACACCCGCCGGACGGTCGGGCGGCTCGGGGTCAGAGCCCACCCGGCGACGGGGCGCCCTGATCCGCTTCTGCGTCTGCGCGCCAGAACAAGTCGTCGTCTGGGTGGCAGGACCCACCCGCCGACGGGGCGCCTGGATCCGCGGCGCCGGTGGCGTAGACACCGCCCCAGGGCATGCGTACCGTAGAAGCCATGCTGAACGCGCCGAAGAAGATCGTCTCGGGCATGGCGTACCTGCTCGTGTGCACGTACCTGGGCCGTTCCTATGGCTTCCTGGCGAGCACGGTGTTGCTGCCGCGGCTGATCGACGCCGGCACCATGGGCGGCGTGGCACTGGGCGCATCCACCTTCCTGCTGCTGATGAGCATGAAGGATCTGGGCTTCTCATTCGCTCTGATGCATCACCAGGAGCGGATCGACGAGTTGGCGCCCACCCATTTCCTGCTCAATGTGCTCGTGTCCGCGGTGTGGATTGGCGTGGCCGTCAGCGTGCTGCTGCTGAGCCACTACTTCCCGCCCCACAGCGGCTGGCTGCGCGGCCTTACGGCTTCGCTGGAGGGTGGAGGCGGCAGCCTGGCCCTGTGGGCGGTGGTCTGCTTCTGCGCCGCCGACCTGTTCCGCAGTGCGTCGTACACGGCGGAAACGCGGTTGAAGGCGCGCCTGGCTTTTCGGGCCGTAGCCGTCGTCCACATGCTGGCGCTGGTGCTTTCCCTCACGGTTGCCCTGGTGCTGGCGCATCGCGGGCTGGGTGGGTGGGCGCTGATCATCGGCGGCGCTGCCAGTTACGTCACCTACAGCCCGGTGTACGTGCTGTTCACCGTGTTCTGCATCTGGCGCCTCCAACCCTGGGAGCTGCGGCGCGTTCGGCTTAACCGCAGCCACGCCCGCGAGCTGTGGCACTACGGCCGGTGGGTATGGGTTGGCGATATATTCTACACGCTGCTCAACGAGGTACCGAAGATTGTCGCCGGGGCCCTGCTCGGTTGGGCCCAGCTGGGTTACTACTTTGTCGCCTACACATGGGCGCAGATGTCGGTTGGCGCGATCACTCACATCCTCGTCAGTCTGACCAACCCGGTCTATGCCCGTTACCAGAAGGACCGCGAGCGGTTATCGCTGGCCTTCAACAAGATGCTGCGCCTGGTCGCCCGAGCGGTCTGCCTGCTCAACCTGATCTTCCTGCTGGAGAGCGAGCGTCTGGTGGGGTTGGCCGGGGCGCACTACGGTGCCTCGGTGCCGCTCCTGCGCCTGCTGGTGCCGTTCGCCCTGCTGCGGCCGTTCCTTGACGACGCCCATTCGCTGTTCCTCGCCGTGGGCGATCCCAAGGCCGTGGCCCGCATCAATCTGGTCCAGGCCGTGCTGTCGGTGGTTCTGGTGGCGCTGCTTTCCTACGCCGGTGGCATCCGCGGCATCGCCGTCGCCGCCGGCCTGACCGCGGCGGTCGGCCTGCTGATTGCCGTAGGTCGCCTGCGTCGGCACGTGGATGTGGCCTGGGGCCGGGCGCTGATCGCGCCCTTGGCCAGCGCCAGCGTCGCTCTCGGTGTGGGGCTCTGGGCCGACGCGTACCTCCCCAGCCGCGGCGCGCTGGCAGTGGCTGGCCGCGTCGCGCTGGATACGGCGCTTTACACCGGCATGCTGGTGCTGCTCGAGCGACAGGAACTGCTCGACGAGTGGCGCTTCCTGCGCCAGAGCGCTCGTTGACGCGCAGCGGCCGGGTCGAGGGGCCCGTGCCGGCAGAGCACCGAGGCCGCCGCGGGCCGGCCTCGGCCAACGGAGTCGCCGGCTGCGAGCCCAGCGGCCACCGGTCTGTAGGACGCCACGAAGCGCACCCCGCGGCTGCCAGGCGGGAGAGCGGGCCGCCTCGCCGGGCGCCGCTGCGCGGCCGCGATGGCTTCGGCGCGGCAGCCACGCACATCGACCGCGGCGGGGCCGGCAACTAGGGCGTGGGTCAGGTGGCCAACGGCCTGGGGAAGCGGTTCAGCGCCGAAATTCAGCCAAGGAAGCGGCGATCTGCCGGGTGATGTCGCCCTGCAAGGGCGGCCCATGGCCCGGGTACACGGTGCGGATATCGTAACGGGTCAGATCCGCTAGACCATCCAGGTACGGGGCTTCGTGGGTCGCATCGGCCCCTCGGATCAGCAGCGCCGTATCCCCCGAAAACAGCACCTTGTCGTGCGCGGAGACGAGGCAGATGGAGTCCTGGCTGTGTCCGGGGATGTGGAGGACCTCGAACCAGCTGTCACCCATCTTGACCACCTCGCCGACTTTGAGCACGCGGTGCACGCCCTCGAACGGCATGAAGGCGCAGACCGTCGGCTGGTAACGGGCCGTCAGCTCGGGCAGCAGCGAGGCGTGGTCATAGTGACCGTGGGTCAAGATCACCTGGGCAAGGCGGCGTTGCCCCACCCCCACATCGGCGCACTCAAGGCGCTCCAGCAGTCCGGGATCGCGACCGACATCGACCAGCGTGTTGACGTCCACCAGTCGATTCCACGAACCGGTCACCAGGTAGGCGTTGCTGGTGTACGTGGGACTGCCTTCGGTAAGGTTGACGACCTTCACGACCCCCCCCTGCGCGGCCGGCGCTGGCCTCAGCCCCAGACCCGATGCGTGGCGTACCAGGTCCGCCTGCCGCGACTGCCCTGCACCTAAAATGGGGCGCCACGGCAGTTCCGCCAAACGCCGCCGAGGCTTGCGCCGACAGGTACGGCGGTCGTCCTTACTGCGTAACTCCGACGCACAGGGAACCATGGGCGATCCGCCGCAGACATACACCCCACCCAGCCAGCCCGTGTACCGCGGTGTGACCTGCCGCGCCGTCGCTGTCGGCCTGGCACTGGCGGCGTTCATGGGTCTGGCCATCCCCTGGGGAGACATGATCATCAAGGGCTCCCAGATGGGGATCTGGAACACCAACCCGGGGGCCATCTTCCTGTTCCTGATCTTGACGGCCGTGGTCAATACCGGCTTGGGGCTGCTGCATCCGCGCGCGGCGCTGGACCGCGGCGAACTGGCCGTCGTGTACATCATGCTGCTGGTCGCCAATACGCTGCCGGCGCGGGGTTTCGCCGCCCTCGTGATGCCGGTGGCCACCGGCGCTCTGTACTACGCCACGCCGGAGAACAACTGGGTCGACCGGGTCTTGCCGTATCTGCCAAGTTGGGCCACCGTGCAGAACGAGAAGGCCGTGCGCGACTATTACGAGGGCGTGGATCAGGCCGGATCCGCCATCCCCTGGGACGCCTGGGTCCGTCCCTTGGCGTATTGGTTCCTGTTCGCCCTGGCGCTGTACACCGCCATGGTGGCCATCACGGTGATCCTCCGCCGCCAATGGGTGGAGCGTGAGCGCCTGGTGTACCCAATGACGCAGCTTCCCCTCCACATGCTGCAGGAGGACCACCGGGTCGCCGCCGTGGCGCCCTTTTTCCGCCAGCCGGTCATGTGGTTGGGTTTCGCGGTGCCCTTCGTCATCAACAACGTCAACGCGCTGCACAACTACCTCAACTACTTCCCCGCCATCAACCTCAGCTTCGGGTCGGTGCCGCTGTTCCGCGACTCGGTGATCGTCGGTTTCGGATTGAGCCCGGTGCTGCTGGGGTTCTCCTACCTGATCAGCCGCAACGTCGCCGCCGGGTTGGTGTTCTTCCACCTGCTCAACGTCGTCGAGCAGGGCGTGTTCCGCATGGTCGGCATCCGTATCGATCCGGGGCCGGTGGGCGCCTTCGGCTATTACGCCCAGCCGATCATCATCTACCAGGCCATGGGCGGCATGATCGTTCTGGTGGCCATGGGCCTGTGGCAGGCGCGGGATCACCTGCGCGCGGTGTTCCGCAAGGCCTGGCGCGGCGATGAGACGGTGGACGACTCGGGCGAGGTGATGTCATACCGTCAGGCGGTTCTGGCGCTGACGGGCGGGACCCTGGTGATGGCTGTCTGGCTGTGGCAGGCCGGCGTACCGGCGTGGGTAGTCCCCGTGCTGCTACTGTCGTGCTTCGTCGTGTTCTACACGGTTACCCGCGTGGTGGTGGAGGGCGGCGTCGCCGTGATGTTCCCGCCGATCACGGGTCCGGACTTCACTGCCGCCGCGGTGGGCCCGACGCTCTTGGGGGCGCGCGGCGGCGCTGGTATCGCCATGACCTATGTGTGGGGCACCGATGTCCTGCTGTCGCTGATGACTTCGTGCGCCAACGGCCTCAAACTCGCCGACCAGTTCCTGCGGCGGCAGCGCCGCCTGTTCTGGGCGATTATGGCCACCATTGTGGTCACCATCGGGGTGTCGCTGTGGGTCCGCCTGGACGCGGGTTACCGGCACGGCGCGATCAACCTCAACTCATTCTACGCCGACCCCTGCGCGCAGTACCCGTTCCGATTCATGGAGCTCATTGTCGGTGTCACCCAGGGCCCCCACTGGGATGGCCTGCTCCAGGTCGCGGTGGGCGCGCTGACCATGGCCGGCCTGGAGCTGGTTCACTACCGCTTCCTGTGGTGGCCCTTCCACCCCCTGGGCTATCCCATCGCCGCCGCCTTCGGCGGCATGTGGTTCAGCGTGTTCCTGGCCTTCATCATCAAGAACGTGGTGCTCAAATACGGGGGGCCCACCCTGTACCGCCGCACGCTGCCGTTCTTCCTTGGCCTGATTCTGGGTGAGATCGGCGCCGCCGGAATATGGCTGGTGATCGACCTGTTCACCGGCATGAACGGCAATGTGCTGGGCAGCTTCCTGAGCTGAGTCGGGGAATACCGGCCGGTGACGCCAGCGCCGGTCTTGTCCCGAACCAGGCCCTGGCACCTGGCCGAGAGCGCGCCGCCAGGCCGTTACCCGCAGGCACCGGTCGAGTCAGCCCGCGCCGCGACCGCACCCCCGGTCGTTGCGAACGCCGGCCGCCGCGCCCCGGCCGCCCCGTGGCCACCCGGCGGCGGCAGCAGCACGTAACCCACCGCCGCCCGTGCCAACCAGACCTGGTGCAACTGCCGCTGGTCATACTCGCGCGCCACGGTGGTTTCGTCCGGCGCTGCCGGGTCATTAACCAAGACCCGCGAACCGCAGTACCCCCGCACCACGACAAGATGCCCGCTGGTCCGCGTGATCGGCGCGCCGTCGAGCTCGCCGGCCTCAAATCGGATGGAGGCAATGACCGGCAGGCCGCGATCCAGCAGCCGAGCGACCGCCTGCCACCCCGGCAGGTGGACGAGGTACCCCAGGCGCCCCAACCGCGACGCCGCCCAGATGTTGGCCGGCCAGACGCCGTACAGGTCGCTGGGCTGGTGATGGGCCAACCGGACCACGTCAAGCACCTCGAGGGGGCGGCCGTGGTAGGCTAGTACCATGGCCAGGCACGTAGGCGAACAGGTGCGGTGGGCCACCTCTTCGGGAAGCTGCATCTGACTCGCCGTCGGCACGGCCAGAGAGACGGCGCCGGCGGCGGGTTCTGAGGCGGCGGCGACCGCGCTCCGGCGCAGCGACACGGTCACCAGGCCCACCGGTGGGGCCGCGTCGAGCCCGTAAACGAGCAACCGCAGGCGCAGCGGCGGGAGGGGGCCGGTGACCCGGAGAACGTCGATCTCCGCCTGGACCGGCAGCGCGGCTAGGGGAGCGGGCGCGGGCGGCCGGCCGGCGGGCACAGGGCCCACCGGATCGAGCGGCACCCACGCCTGCGCGCCTTCGTCAGCAGCCACACCCCCAACCAGGAACTGGAACCCGTAAGCGCCGTGGTTCAGCAGGGAACACGACGGCAGAATCTCCTGCACCCCCTGCAGGCAGGCGACTGGCAGGTCCAGGTCGGCGGACCAGGCGTCGTCCGTCAGGCGGACCCAAGACAACGCGGCCGGCGGTGCGGCTGGTTCCGCCCACGGTACCCATTGGGCCAGCCAAGTCGGGTCGAGTCCATGGTTCCACGTCAGCAGGCAGGGACTATCGCTCATGTCTCCCCCCCGGAGGGTCGAACGCGCTGCCATCCGTCGCCACGGCTTACGACGGGTGCGGGTTCAGGCGACCCCGGCGCCGGCAGCCCGGGTGGGGGTTGCCCCCAACAGCCAGCCCGCTGGATGCGCGCGCGCAAGGGGCGTCGGGTGGTCGTTCGGCGCCCCCAACAGGGACCCGGCCCACCTTGGGCGCGCACCCAGGCCGTGTGCCGAGCCCTCGTCCGTCGCGCCCAGGGGACCGGCCACCCGCAGGGCACGCGCGTGCAGGGCGCCGGGCCCGCGTCCGAGACCGCCAAGGGTCCCGGTCGCCCTGAGGCCCGCACCCCTGCACCACGCCCGGGGTCCCTACTCGGCGCTGAGCACCGGCGACTGCGTGGCCCGCTGGTGCAGGTCGGCAAACGACGCTGACCCATCGTCGTCGACCAGCTCGGTGTGATTGCCCCACTCGTTCACCGGCTGGTTGCCATTCCCGAAGAACACCCATTTCTGGGCCGTGTTGGCGAAATACACATTCAGGCCGCAGGCGCGGGATACCTTGATCAGGCGCCGCGGCAGGGAGTGGTCGGCCCGCTCGACCCGGTAGCGCTCCAGCGCGTCGTCATCCACCTCTACGCCGAGGCCCGGAGCCTCGGGGACGCGCACATAGCCGCCCACCACGGGTAGCCGCTGGCGCAGCAGAGGGTGCTCGTAGAGCTCGTGGCAGGTGATTGTCGGCCACTGGTTGTGGGTCAGTACCGCGCCCAGATGCACCGCCATGGTGGCGGTAAGCCCGCCGCCGACCATCTGCAGGAAGAACGGCATGTTGAGGGCCGCAGCGGCTTGGGCCTGCATCATGGTGCCGGCCGCGCCCCCGCCGATGACGAACCCGTCGCACACGCCCCCAAGCTCGATGCCGGAGCGCAGGTCAATGGCGCCGTAGTGGTGGGCAATGGCTGACTTGATCTGCTGCCGCAGCGCTCGGTTGCCGCTGGCATCGTGTCGCGGGATGGGGTCCTCGTAGATCTTGATTTTGGTGAAGCTGTCCTCAAGCTCGCGCAGCACCGGGACGGCATTCGACGCGTTGTTGAGGAACGCGTTCCAGTCGGCGTCGATAGTGAAATGGTCCGGGGTGGCTGCGGTAATGCGCCGCAGCGTCTCGCGGACATCGAACCACGGCCGCGTCTTGATCTTCATGCAGGTGTAGCCCAGGGAAACCGCCACCCGGGCTTCCTGCTCATACAAGCCCGGGGCCATGTCGTGGTCCCAGAAAGACAACGGGCACCAGTCACGGCACTTGCGGCCCAGCAGCTGGTAGATCGGCACGCCCGCCAGCTTGCCGGCCGCGTCGAACAGGGCCATCTGCAGTCCGGCGCCGAGCGAGTCATCCCACATGGTGGCCATGGGAGGCCGCCCCACCACCCTTTCCTCGTCCCGCGTCCGGCCCCAGGTGTAATTTTGAATGGTCTCACCGTAGCCGACCACGCCGGCGTCAGTGTAAACCTTGGTAATCTCCAGTTCCGACCAGGTATGGATGCCGGCGCGCTCCATTTCCCGGCGGATGCGCGCCACAAAGGGGACCACCAGGGTGAAGCGTTCGACACGGGTAACCAAGGCTGCCATGGGCGTTCCTTTCGCAGGAGCAGTGCCGACGCGGGCCCACAGGGCCGGATCGGCAGGCGCAGCACGCGGTTCGGGCTAAGCTAACAGCCGGGTGGCCGCCAGCAGCCCGGAATAGCCGCCAACGGTCGACAACACATTGGCCCGGCGGCGACGGCCTGTCAACAGCCAGCCACCCGCCCGCATCCGGCGCCGCCCAGTGCCGCATCGAAGCCGGTATGGCGGGCCGGCCGCCGCGTCGCGCGGTGGCCGCCGTCGCCGCCGGCCGTATCTTGTGGGGCCCGTCAACGCCATGGCGACCCCGGCACGGAAAGGCAGACCACCTGTGTGGGATTTCGTGTTGCGAGCACGCAAGGCACCGACCACTGCGGCCTTGGCTACTCCCGAACCCGGTGACGGCCGGTTCCTGGAGGTGGTGTCGCACTGTGTCGTCAGTGCCCTGTTCGCCTCGCGCCGCGCGCGGGCTGACACAACGATCCATCTGGCCTTTGACGGTCCCGCGGCGCCGCCGAAGGTAGTGCGACTGGCAGGGGCCGAGTTGGGTTCGCTCCCGGGCCTCGACGAACGCTCGATCTGGCAGGTATTGCGCCAGGCCCTGGAGCGGGGCCAGAACTTGGCCCTGGCACAGAGCTGCCCGGTGGGCCCAGGCATCTGGGTGGCCAAAATGAGTTTCGAGCAGCTGGTCCGCGAGCGACTCGCCGCAGGCCCGGTGTACGCCATGGCCCCGGCGGGGGACGACATCCGCACCACCCCCCTGGAGCCGCCGGCCTCGTTTCTGTTCACCGACCACCTTGCCATGCCCCGCAAGCAGGACCGGTACCTCACCAGACTGGGGGTACGCGCCCTCAGCGTGGGTCCCGAGATGCTCCTGGCGTCCCATTGCATGGTCGTCGTGCACAACGAACTGGACCGCCGTGGCGCAGGTTCGCCGTGATCCGCGGTACAGATTTCCCTTGACCTCGGTACCCTGGCCACCGTAACTTCGGTGCTTGTCTCTGGTCAACCAGCCGGGCCCGGGCAACAATGGCCCTCCCCTGCCAACGTTCCGTGACAAGGCGGTGACCATGCGCAAAAGCGAGCGCATTACCTTGCTGCTCGTGCCCGAGAGTGGAGGTTCCACGTTCGAGGTCAAACTCCATCGTCGGGTACTGATGGCAGCAGGGATTGGTTGTTGTGTTGTTGTTTTGCTGTTGACGCTGGGCGCCAAGTCATTCGTTGAGGCGCGGGCGTTGAACAACGAGGTAGCGGCGCTGCAGCAACAGAAGGCGCAGCTCGAGGACGAAGTGGGCCAGATCGAGCAGCTCGAGCAGCTGTTGGCCCGGCTCGAGCGCAGCAACCGTCAGCTGCGCGCCATCCTCGGCGAGCCCGTCAAACCGGCCGCAGTGCCGGGGGCGGACGAGCCGCAGGCGAACGACAGTGCCAGTCCCGACAGCGAAACGCTGCGTCCGAACCACGTGCGCAGCTGAATCTTGGTGGTGGCCCCAGGTTCGGCGCTGCCCATCCTGAATGGGGTGGGCTCCCCCAGAGACAAACAGGCGCCGGCCGCCCACTCAGTCGAGTATCCACCCGCTCGGAACTTGGCATGAAGAAAGGCCCCAGCCCGGAACGAACCACCATTATCGGCAAGGGCACGGTGCTCGCCGGGTCGTTCCGGCTTGAATACGACCTGTGGGTGCACGGCGTGGTTGAGGGCTCGCAGGTGATCGCTGGGGGCTTGCTGTTCGTGGGCTCTGAAGGGCGAGTCGTGGCGCCGCGTATCGAGGTGGGCGCGGCTCGCATCGCAGGCCGCGTGGAGGGTCTGCTGACGGCACGGGAGGATGTGCACCTTGAGGCGGGGGCGCATTTCCGTGGCTGGCTGCTGACGCCGCACCTGTTCGTGGCCGATGGCGCCACCCTGGAGGCCGATCAGCGGTACTCGCCCGGAGTGCCGGCCTGAACCTGGTGCCGGCCGCCGGTCGGGCGGTCTTCCCCAAACACAAGACAGCGGGCCCGACGCCTGAGCGTCGAGCCCGCTGTCTTTGTTCTGCCGGCCGTCGATCTCTTACATGCCCATGCCACCCATGCCGCCCATACCACCCCTGCCACCGCCGCCGCCGTACATGTCACCGCCCGGAGGGCCACCGGCTGCCGGCTTCGGCTTCTCGGGGATCTCGGCGATCAGGGCTTCGGTGGTCAGCAGCAGGGCCGCAATGGAAGCGCCGTTCTCCAGCGCCGAACGCGACACCTTGGCCGGATCCACGACCCCG
>CAITNQ010000096.1 GCA_903893785.1 uncultured Gemmatimonadota bacterium | reverse complement strand
CGGCGACAGCGCCCGCAGTCGCGGCCCTGACGCCACCGCCGCCGGCGACCGCCCACGCCGCGATGTCGCCGCCCGACCCGACGCCCGCAGCACGGGCCGGCGCCACCGCCGCGAGCCTGGCGGCGCCGGCCGCGCCGCCGCTGGACCCGGCGGCCGGGCCGCTGGCCGGATTGGCCCAACCGGCGTGGCAGGCGATGGGCCCGGTCGAGTATTACGACGCCGAGCACCTGTACGAGAAGATCGATGGGCGGGCGGAGCTGTACCTGGCGTACCAGGTGCAGGCGATGTTCTGCCAGGCCTGGTCCGGTCCGGACAGCGCCGCCGTGGAGCTGTATGCCTTTGACATGGGCGAGCCGTTGCTGGCCTTTGGCGTGTTCGCCGCTGAACGCCCGGCCGACGCCACCCCGATGCCCCTGGGCGGCAGCGGGTACACCGCCGGCGGCAGTTGCCTGTTCTGGCAGGACCGCTGGTATGTCCAGGTGCTGACCGCCCAGGAAGGACCGGCCGCTGGCCTGGCCTGCCGCCAGTGGGCAGCGCGGCTGTCCGGCCGCCTTGGGCATGGGGCGGCCACCCTGTGGGGCCTGGACCTGCTGCCCACAGCCGGGCGGGTAGCCCACAGCGAGCAGTATGTGCGGCGCGACGCCCTGGGCCTGGATTTCCTGCGCCAGGCCTTCACGGCACGCTACCGGCTGGCGTCGGGAGCCGAACTGACCGGCTTCGTGGTCCGCGCCGCCAGCGCCGCCGGCGCCGACACCGTGCTGCAGGCGTACCAGGCGTATCTGCGCGACTACGGCACTCAGGTGCGGCAGAAGGAGATCGACGGCCTGCCCGCGACCCTGGGCGCCATGTCGGGTTCGTACGATCTGGTGCTGCGCTGGGGGCGTTTTGTCGGCGGTGTCAGCCTGGCCGCGGATACGGCCGCGGCCGAGTCGGTCGCCACGGCGCTGGTGCGGCGGCTGCGCCAGCACGACAGCGGCGGGGGAATGTAGGGGTATGGAGAGACGGGACTTCCTGCGCCGCCTGGGCCGCACCGGACTGGCCGCCGCGACGCTGACGGCGCTCGCCCTGTGGCGCCACGATCGCCGCTCGGCGGCGGAGTATACCCGCGATGCGGCGGCGGCGGACGCGTTGGACCTGCCGAGTTATGCCGTCGAACGGCCGGGCGGCAGCGTCTGCCTGGCCCTGGCGCGAGGCCGCGACCCGGAGCAACTGGTGACCGCCGCCCTGGGTGCGTTGGGGGGCCTGCAGGCGTTTGTCCGACCTGGCGATGTGGTGCTGCTCAAGCCGAACGCGGCGTTCGACCGGGCCGCGGCCCTCGGCGCGACCACGCGGCCCGAGGTGCTGGGAGCGCTCGCGCGGCAGTGCCGCCTGGCCGGCGCCCGGCGGGTGCTGGTGACCGACAACCCGATCAACCACCCGGCCGGTTGCTTCGCCAAATCCGGGTTGCAGCAGGCCGTCGCTGACGCCGGGGCCGAGTTGGTGCTGCCGACCGCCGGCGCCTTTGTCCCGGTACGCATCGGCGGCCAGGCCCTGCAGACCTGGCCCCTGCTCCACGGGCCGCTAGCGGCCGCCAATCGGGTGATCGGCGTGGCGCCGTGCAAGGACCACAACCTGTGCGGGGCGTCGCTGACCATGAAGAATTGGTACGGGCTGCTCGGCGGCCGCCGCAACCAGTTCCACCAGCAGATCCACACCGTCATCGCTGACTTTGCCGCCATGATTCGGCCGACGCTGGTCATTCTCGATGCCACCCGGGTGCTGCAGCGCAACGGCCCCACCGGGGGCAGTCTGGCCGATGTGGCGGCCGGCGAGACGCTGGTGGCGGGCACCGACATGGTGGCGGTGGACACCGTGGGCTGCGAACTGCTCGGCCGGTCGCTGGACCGCGTGGCGTACCTGCGCCAGGCCGAGGCGCGCGGTCTGGGCACGACCCAATGGCGCCAGCTGGCCTGGCGGGAGGTGCAGGTTGGCTGAGTTGGCCGGGCCACCCGGTGCCGGACGGCGGCTGCCGATGGCGCGGATGCGGGTCGTCACGCAGGCGTTCTTCGTCGTCCTGGCCCTGTTCCTTGCCGTGGTCACCCAGTTCAGCTGGCTGCGCGGCTACCCGGTGTCGCTGTTCCTCGAGGTCGATCCGCTGGTCGCCCTGGCGACGACGCTCGCCAGCCAGCGGCTGTATCAGGGCCTGATCGCGTCCCTGTGGGTCCTGCTGCCGACCCTGTTCCTGGGGCGGGTGTTCTGCGGTTGGGTCTGCCCGCTGGGCGCCCTGCACCAGTTGGCGGGTTGGTTGGGCAACCGCCGCGAGGCGCGCCGCCGGCTGGACAGCAACCGCTACCGACCGCTGTTCGCGCTCAAGTATTACCTGCTGGCGGCCCTGCTGGCCGCGGCCGTGCTCGGGTCGGTGCAGGTGGGCCTGCTCGATCCCTTGTGTCTGCTGTTCCGCACCACCACGGTGGCGGCGCTGCCGACGGTGAATCTGGCCACGGGTTGGATCTACCTGCAACCGCCCGCCCACGCCTACGCCTGGCTCATCGGCGGGCTCGCCGTGCTGCTGTTCGCCGCCAACCGGTGGGTGCCCCGGTTTTTCTGCCGCGCGCTGTGCCCCCTGGGCGCCCTGCTGGGCAGCCTGGCGGCCCTGGGCTGGTGGCGCATCGATCGCCACCCGGACCGCTGCGTTAACTGCGACCAGTGCCTGGGCCGGTGTGAAGGCGCCGCTGACCCGCAGGCGCAGCTGCGGCGCAGCGAGTGCTTTGTCTGCCTGAACTGCCTCGACGACTGCCCGCATCAGGCCCTGTCATTTGCCTGGATGCCGCCGCCGTCCACGGCTCGAGCCGCGCCGGACGTCGACCGTCGACGACTCCTGGCGGCCGGTGCGGCCAGCCTGCTGGCGGTGGCTTTTGCGCGCCGCAGCGGCGACCTGGATCGCGCCTCTTCGCCGGCGGCGCTGCGCCCTCCCGGCACGCTGCCGGAGCCGGCCTTCCTGGAGCGCTGCCTGAAGTGCGAACAGTGCGTGCGCGTCTGCCCCACAAACGTGCTGCAGCCGGCGTTGTTGGAGACCGGCGTCGAGGGTTGGTGGACCCCGATCCTGAAGATGCGCTACGGCTACTGCGAGTTGAACTGCACGCTGTGCGGTCAGGTCTGTCCGAGCGGGGCCATCCAGCCCCTCACCCTGGAACAGAAGCTGGGGGCGGGGGCGTTCGCCGCCGCCGGCCCGGTGCGCCTGGGCACTGCCTTCTATGACCAGGGCCGCTGCCTGCCGTGGGCCATGGATCGGCCCTGCGTGGTCTGCGAGGAAGTGTGCCCGACCTCACCCAAGGCTATCTATACCCGCGAGGTGACCGTAGCCGACCGGCAGGGCCAGCCGGTGCTGCTGCGGCGGCCGTATGTGGACCCGGAGCGCTGCATTGGCTGCGGCATCTGCGAACACGAGTGCCCGGTCCGCGACCTGGCGGCGATCCGTGTCACCGCCGTGGGCGAGAGCCGCCATCCGGAGCGCTCCCTGCTGCTCGGCCCGCGCGCCGCGGTCTGAGCGCCGACTGACCTGACCGCGGGCCGCCGTGGCCGGTGGCCCGCACCGCCCTGATAACCGAAGAGGCGCCGATGTCGATGTCCAGCCCCGAGCCCTTTTACAGCCTGGCGCGTCGCGCCGGCGACTTGGTGTTCCTATCCGCCTTCGGGCCGGTCAACGAACGCATGGAGGTGGTGGGAACTAGCATCGAGGAGCAGACCGCGGCCTGCATGGACGCCATGGGCGCGGCGCTGGCCACCGCCGGGGCCGATTTCGGCGACCTGGTGTGCGTCGATGTGTTCCTCAAGGACCTGGCCGACCGCAATGGCTTCAACGCCACCTATGCGCGCTATTTCAGCGATCGGAGTCGGATGCCGGCGCGCCGGCTGTACGGGGCCGGTGATCTTTTCAAAGGCATCCGGGTCGAAGTCACCGGGATTGCCTGTCGGCCGCTGGCCGACCCCGGCTGAAACGCCCGGGGCCGGCCGCGCCCGGCAGACCACCCGCGGCGGCTTACCCGATGGCCAGGGGCTGGTCGCCCACGGCCGCGATCCACTCGCGGGTCCACTCGACGGTGTCCAGATCCAGGTCGGCGATGCAGCTGGCCAAGAAGATCAGGCCCTGGATGCGGCCCTGCTGCAGCCACTGTAGACCGAGCTCGCATTGCCGCTGGTGGGCGGCCAGGGGCATGGGCGCCCGCCGGCCATAGTCCCACAGATAGCAGCCCAATACCAGGCTGCCGGCCGGCGCTAGGGCCTCGGCCCGGTCGAGATGGGCCTCCAACCGCTCCAGGCGGGGCGCCTCCCATGTCCAGAAGGTGACCCGGTCGCACAGGGCCAGGTGGTCACGCACGGGCAGGTCGAGCTGGTAGTCGTAGAGTACCACCCACAGGGCCAGACGGCCCAGGCGCTGGCGCAGCTGGCGCAGATCCGCCAGCGACAGGACGCCCACTTCGTCGCCGGCGGTGGGCGCGTGGAAGAAGTCATCCATCATCACGCCGGTCAGGTTCGGCATGGTGCGGGCCAGCGACAGCACCTGGTCGCGTTCCTCGGCGCCGGTGGCGCCGCCGGCGCCGACGACCGACCAGACCAACTGGTCCAGGGGCCGGAAGGGCACCGCGTACTGGGCGAAGGGCGGCGCCGGTCGACCTTCGTAGCGCACCATGATCAGGTTGCGCAGGCCCAGGTACCCAGCACCTTCGGCGGGCGTGATGCGGGAGGTACGGGGCAGATCGTACCCCTGGTCGTGACTGCCGGCTTCGTGACCCCACAACCACAGTCGCTGGCGCACGGTCGGCACGGCAAAGGCGGTCATCAGCTGCTCCTTTTCAGGCGTGAGGGAGACCGCGGCGGGCGCCGCCACCGGGCCCCGGCGGGGCGGTCCCCGGCCCGGGATCGGTGGCGCCTGTTCAGGGGCCGGCGTCGCGCTGGCGCAGACACTCTTCGTACACCGAGAACCGCTCGCCTTCCCATTCCTCCGGGTCGACCCACTTGAGCCAGAGCGCCCGGTCGTGGCGATCGCCACTCAGGTGGCGGCGGCTGCCGAGCTGGTTCGGGTCGTCCCCGGCCCAGACGACCTCGTCGTCCTGCAGGTAGATGTACTGGCCGGCATAGCGGTCCACCAACTCGGCCTGGTGGTCACGGTAGTACAGCCCCTGTTCGCAGGCGGTGTAGCGCCAACTGGCCACGGTCTGCTCCGGGTCCAGCGGTTCGGCATCAAAGTCAGCCACCGGCGCCTGCACTTCACTGGCGAAATCGACCGCCGTCACCTGCCGCGGCCCGAACCCGCGCTCGGCCGCCAGGCGCAGGTGGTTGCGGTCCCGGCGGAAGGGGGGCGTCGGCCAGTCGCTGGCCGGGTCCGCGCCCATCAACATCGTCGCGCAGGTGTCGGTGGCAATGGGGTGGTCACCGGCGACTAAGGTTCCGGCCAGGCGGCCCTGCCCGCGCCATTCACGCCCCCACTGGCCCACCAGGCCGTCAATGATGTTCAGGCACGGGCGCGCCACCATGGCCAGATCGGCCAGCACGTAGGGCAGGCGCACGAGATGGTGGAAGTAGGCTCGGGGCCGGCCGGTCGGCGGGATCATCGGCGGCAGGCCGAACAGGTTCTTGGTGCACAAGGTCACGCCGGTGAACAGGTGGTTCTTCATTTTGGCCACCGACACCACGGCGTCGGCTTCCACCAGCGCCGCCGGCAGGCGGTAGCGCGCGAACATGCACCCGCCCCCGGGGACCTCGCAGCCAACCAGCGGCGGCAGGCTGGCATCGACCATGCCCACGCCATAGGCCTCGAGCAGGTACCGGTAGTTGAACGCCGCCGGCACGCGGTTGCCGTTGCCATAGGGGTACGTGTCCAGCGCCGTCAACGTGGCGTCGGTCCGTTCACGCAGCAGGCGCAGGACGGCGCGGGCGACGGCGTCGTCGACCAATTCGCGCCGGCGGCCGCCAAAATACTCCACCGTGGTCTCGATCATGTTGAACTTGATTACCACCCGGCGCGCCCGCGCCAACTGCTGCCAGGTAGCCGTCAAGGGCGCCGTGGCGCGCCCCAGCGCTCGGTATACCTCCTCGTCATCTGCGCGCGGGTCGCAGGCCACCGCCCGGACCCGGTATCCGCCATCGGCCATGCAAGACTCCCCGTAGGTGAGATCTCCGTCCGCGGCCGGGCCCGTCTCGGACCCGCCCGCCGTGGGCCGGCCCTGGGGCCGGCCGGTCAACTCAAAGCCCGGGTAAGGCGCCAGCTGCGGTGACCGGCCGACCGGCCGGCGAAATCGAGCGAGTGCGTCTGGCGGGTGATTTCGGTGCACGCCCAGCCGCTCAGGCGCGCGCTATCGAGCACGAAACCGCGGCTGTTGGTCGAGAATAACAGGATCCCGTCCGGCGTCAACAGGCGCGCGGCCGAGGCCAGCAACTCGCCGTGGTCGCGCTGAATGTCCAGGGTACCGGACATGCGCTTGGAGTTGGAGAACGTCGGCGGGTCTAGCAGGATCAGGCCGTAGCGTTCGCGCCGCGGCTCGGCCAGCCACGGCCGGCAATCGGCCCGCACCCGTTCGTGGACCGGACGGTCCAGGTGGTTCGCCTGCAGATTGCGGTGCGCCCAATCCAGGTACACGGGCGACAGGTCGACGGTAGTCGTGCGCGTGGCCCCGCCGGCGGCCGCGTACACCGTCGCCGACCCGGTGTAGCCGAACAGGTTCAGGAAGGCGCGACCCGGCGCCAGGGTGCGGATGAGTGCCCGCGTCTGCCGATGGTCCAGGAACAGGCCGGTATCCAGGTAGTCGGTGAAGTTGACCAAGAAGGTCAGGCCGCCCTCGCGCACGGCGTGCAACTGCCCGGCGCTGCCCTGGCGGCCGTACTGGGCGGCCCCGCGCTGCCGCTGACGGACCTTCAGCACCAGGCGCTCCAACGGCAGTTCAAGCACCGAGCGCACGCCGGCCAGAGCCTCCTCCAGGCGGCCGGCAGCCCGGGCCGGGTCCACACCGCGAGGCGCCTGGTATTCCTGTACGACGGCCCATACCTGGTCCCGAAGATCGGTGTACACATCCACGGCGACGGCGAATTCGGGCATGTCGGCGTCGTACAGGCGGTAACAGCTGATGCCCTCGCGTCGCGCCCAGCGACCGGTGTGGCGCAGGTTCTTGAGCAGCCGGTTCACGAACATCGAACCGCTGCCGCCGGCCCCCGACGCCGGCGGCGGGGCGGCCGTGTCCAGTTCGTACAGGCAGCAGGCCAAGGGGCCGTTGAACAGCCGGCGCTGGCGCCGCACGGGCAGCCCCAGCACCGCCGCCGGCAGCGTCTCGGGCGCCAGCACCGCCGCTGGCACGCCGGCGAAGCAGGCCCGCAGGACCGCCGCCAGTTGCCGGTACACGGCCGCCGGATCGCCGCCCGCGGTCAGCCGGTGGCCATAGGGTGGGTTGGTGACCACGCGGCCGAGAGACGCCGCGGCCACGGGCGGCGCCGCGCCCGGGGCCAGCCAGTCGGCCAGGGGCCGCGTTTGCACCTGCACCCACTCGGCAACGCCGGCCCGACGGGCGTTGGCCCGCGCCGTGGTGACGGCCAGCGGATCGGCGTCAAAGCCCCAAGCCACCGGCCCGTTCGGGGGCGTGGCGCGCCGGCGCTGCCGGGCCTCGTCCAGCAGCCTGGCCCACACCTCGGGCTGGTGGCCGCGCCAGCGCCGGAAACCGAAACGGGCCCGGTCCAGGGCCGGCGCGGCGTCGGCCGCCATCAGCGCCGCTTCGATGAGCAGGGTCCCACTGCCGCACAGCGGGTCGACCAGCGCCCCGCTGCCCGGCCAGCCGGCGACCCGCAGCATGGCCGCGGCCAGGGTCTCTTTCAGCGGCGCCTCGGCGGCGCCGGAACGGTACCCGCGTCGGTGCAGGGGGTCGCCGGACAGGTCGATGCAGACCACCGCGGTGCCCAGTTCCAGATGCACGTTCACCCGTACAGCAGGGTCGGCGGTGTCGATGTTGGGGCGTCGGCCGCAGCGGTCGCGGAAATGGTCGACAATGGCGTCTTTGACTTTGAGGGCGTTGAAGTGCGTGTGGCTCAACGCCGGCGAGGTGCCGGTGAAGTCGACGGCCAGGGTGTCATCGGGGCCCAGATGGTCATCCCACGGGAGGCTGCGGACGCCGGCATACAAGCCGTCAGCGTCCATCGCCTCGACCCGGCCGAGGACTAGCAGAACACGGCTGGCCAGGCGCGACCACAGGCAGGCGCGGTACGCCAGTTCAAGCTCGCCGGTGAAGGACACGCCGGCCGCTGCGGTGCGGGGCGCGATGGCCCCCAGGCCGCGCAATTCCTCGGCCAGGGGACCGGCCAGGCCTTTGGCCACCGGGGCGAACAGTTCCAACGGCATGGGACCGGCTCGGCAAGGGGGTCGCCCGCCCGGCGAGCCCGGCCCATCCGGGCCCATGGCCACCGCCAGCCGGGCCGCGACAAGGGCCCGTCGCCGGTCGGGGGGCGCAGCGCCGGGCAAGGGTACGCGGCCAGAGGGCGGGGGTCAACCGCCGCCGCGGCGGGTGCCGGAGGGCGCCACCGGGGCGCCGGCGAGCGCCGGAGGGACAGACACCGGCGGCGAGGGTGATGAATTGGTTTGTCATTGTCAACCCTCTACGGTATATTCTGCGTCAACCCGCGACGGTACACCCCCCGCGCCCGGTGGCCACGGCGAGCTCCTCGTCGACGCCTGCCTGGTGGCGGCTGCCGTTGGCGGACACCCACCCCACCCCATCAAGGTCGTGACCCATGCCCCTCGGCCGTACGCTCAAAGCCCTGCGTCAGAAACAGTCCCTGAACCAGAAAGCCCTGTCAGCCCTCTCCGGGGTATCGCAGGCCACTATCTCGCGCATCGAGACGGGTCGCGTGCGGCAGTTGCGCTCGTCGGCGCTGAAGAACCTGGCGGACGCCCTGGGGGTGTCGGTCGATTTCCTCATGGGCGACCACGACGTGTTCGCGGCCCTGCCCGCCGGCCCCAACCCGGGCGCGGCGGCCGTTCCCGGGGTGCGCGAAGACCGCTTCCGCCAGATCGCCGATGGGCTGGACGCCTTTGTCATCCACGAGCAGGGCCGCATCCTCTACGTCAATCAGTCCTGCGCCGATCTGGTCGGTTACCGCCGCGAGGAGTTGCTGGGCAAGAACGGTATCGAGTTGGTCTTCGCGGCACAGAGCCGACCGTTGGCGCAGCGGATGGTCAGTACGCTGTCCGCCGAGCCCTACGAAGCCCTGCTGGTCCGCCGCGACGGCTCGGCCGTCCCGGTGGAGATCGCCGGCCGCACGATCAACGACAACGCGCGTCTGGCGGTTATCCGGAACGTCACCGAACGCCGCGTGCACCAGACCTGCACCCACGCCCAGCAGGCGGCGTTGGAGGTGGAGCAGCTGGCGGAACTGGGGCGAGTGGTGCGGGTGGTGGCCGACGAGTTCGAGGAGATGGGCGTGCCGCTGGAAGGTTTCGGGGTGAACGTCATCGCCGAGGACAGTGACCGGCTGACCTGCTTCCTGGCCCTGCCGGAGACGCGTGGCTACCGGCAGTTCCACGATCAGTTCCCGCTGCAGTCCATGGTTGAGCAGCACGCCTCCATCCGCGGCTTGGTCAGCCACTGGCGGCGCGGCAAGTTGTGGGAGCGCGAGGCCGACGCGGATCACCTGGCCGCCGTGGCCCGGGGATCGGCAGCCGGGTGCTTCACGCCGTCGGTAGTCATTGACGTGCCGTTTGCCCACGGCACGGTGTTCATCGGCCTGCCTAGCGCCCCGGTGGCCCGGACCGAAGGCATCGTCGCCGCCCTGACCGGGGTGAGCCTGGCCTTGGCCGCGGCGCTCAAGCGCCTGAACGCTGTGGCCAGCCTGCAGACCGAACTGGCGGAACGCCGCCAGGAACCGCAGGCCGTGCCCGCCTGAAGCTGAGCCGCACCCGGTCGGGGTGGAGAGCCTGGCCCACCCCGACCGGACCGGTTTACTGCTCTGCTTCGGCCGCCGTTACCCGGCGCTGGCCCGCCGGTCTGGCGGGAGCGGGCTCGATCGTGGGCAAGTCCTCGCCGGCCGCCACCAGGCGCGCACACAGCCGCTGGCGCAGGCGCGCCGCCACCTCGCGGTGCGATTCCAGTCCGACCAGATTGGTCAGTTCCCACGGATCGGCCTGCAGGTCGTACAGGTGCTCCTCGCGGTAATGGGCCGATGCCGCCTGTTGGGTGCCATCCGCCCCCGGGGCCACGACGGCGTATTTCCACCGTTGGGTGCGCACCGCCCGACCGACCTGGGACTCGCTGATCTGCACCAGCACCTCGGTGGGCCACCCCTGCCGCTGACGCCGCAGCAGCGGCAGCAGCGAACGCCCCTGATGGGTGGGCGGCACCGTCAGGCCGGCCGCCGCCAGCAGCGTCGGCGGCAGGTCCAGCAGACTGATCAACTCGCCCAGTTGACCGCCACCGTCGAAACCCGGACCAGACAGCACCAGGGGGATGCGGATCGAGCTGTCATGGGCGGACCGTTTGTACTCGTCGTTACGGGTGCGGAAGTGGCAGCCGTGGTCGCTGGTGTAGGCGACCACGGTGCGGTCGGCCAGGCCGAGGCTGAGTAACGCGTCCTGCAGCCGGCCGTATGCCTCGTCAAGGCGCCGGACCATGCCGTAATACCCTGGCAGGTGCTGCGCGGCCGTGCCGCCCAGGGCCGCCAGGTCGGGAGGCATCCAGGCCCCGGTGTAGCGCTCGGCGTACCCGGCGGGCGCGGGATAGTCATCGCGGTGATTCTGAAAATGCGGCTCCAGGTACGAGATGAACAGGAAAAACGGCTCGCGCGCCGACGCATCGATGAAGCGGATGGCCGCATCGGTCAACGCATCGACGCGATAGCCCGGCAGTTTGACCGGGCGGTTGCGGCGGTCGTACAGGACCGTGTCATAGGCATCGGAGGTGAATTCCAGCACGTCGCTGGCCAGCCAATACTCGTAGCCGCCGCGACGCGACACGGGCACGGGCCCTGGTGGGCCACCGCCGTGCAGGTGCCACTTGCCGATGTAACCGGTGCGGTAACCTGCGGCGGCAAACTCGTGCGCCAGCGTCCGCGCCTGCCGCGGCAGGGGAAGGCCGTTGCGGAAGCACCCCACCTGGGTGGCGTACTGACCCGTCTGCAAGCAGGCGCGGGCCGGGCCGCACACCGGCTGACAGGTGAAGGCGTGGGGCGCGTGGGTGTGCGCCCGGGCCACGCGGTCCAGGTTCGGCGTCAGGCCGAGGGGGTTGCCATTGACCCCCAGCGTGTCGCTGCGCTGCTGGTCGGTGAAGAAGACAACCACATTGGGCCGACCGGCCGCCGGGGCCACGCTCAACGAACCGTCAGGCTGAGAGGCGCGTCGACCGTGGCCAGGGCCGGCGACGGGTACTGGCAGCCAAGAGTTTGGTCAGACCCGGCTGGGGTGAACTGCACCTGGCGCACCGCCAGCGTGCCTTCCACCGGGGCCACCCGCACCCGGGCCTGCTTGGCGCTGACCTGGTAGTGCACTATACCCCAACCGCTGGCCGCGGTGAACAGGAACTGGCCCTGACGCCCCGCTAGACGCGGCGCTACCTCCAAGCGGGCCTCAGCGGCGGTGTAGCGGAAGCCGGTAAGGGCCAGCAGGACGGCCCAAGACGACAGCGCCCGGGCGTAGTAACTACCGCACTCATATTCGTTCCATGGATTGCGGACCCGGCCGTCGTAGCGTTGTCGCACGGCGCGGACCAACGTCAACCCCTCGTCGACCAAACCCTCATATATCATGTGGCTGGCCACTTGGTATTCGATCCCGGTCCACACCTCGTCAGAATACGGGAAGGGCAACGAGAGCTTCCCGCCGCGTGGCCAGGTGCACAACAGCAGACCAGGTTCGTCGTTGAGGGCAAAACCCGGGCGCTGGGGGTTGGCGTGGCCCGCCAGGCTGTTGCGGAAGTTATGCGCGAAGATGGCCTGCAGGTGCTGCCGCGTGTGCGCCGGATCCAACGCCGCCGGCAGGCCCAGCAGGGTGGCGTACCACTGGCCGATGACCCCGTCGGACAGGCAGCCGGTACCGTACTGGTACTTCGGGCCCTCCTGGCGCCACAGGGCCAGGGCCTCTTCGGAGTAACCGGCGGTCCAGGACTCCAGCCGGGAGGCGGCGCGCAGGCCCCGCCACTGGACCTGCTGCTGGAAATACGCGCCATTCCACAGGTGCCGGCGGCAGTACGCCAGGCCGCGGTCGGCCAGGGCGGTGTAGCGCTCCGCGTCCGCCGGCCGGTTTACCTGCGCGGCCATGGCCGCCGCCGCCCGCAGCGCGCCCAGGTAGAAACTGGTGCACATGACATCGGCGCCCCAGAACTCGATGTCATAGGTGTTGTGGTGCGGTTCGATCAGCGCACCGACCTCGTCGGGGTCCCAGGTGCGGATGCAGTACTCCAGACTCCGGCGGGCCAGCGGATAATGCTCTTCCAGCCACGCCGGGTCGCCGCTGATCTGCAACTCGCGGTAGAGTTTGAGGATGCCGCCGAGTTGGCCGTCGGCGGCGGCGTGGAATTCGTGACCGGTCGCCCCGGTGGGCAGCGCGGCACGGAAGGTCACATGGCCTTGCTCATCCATCGACCACCGCAGCTCCTGGTCGCGCAGGGTTCGCTCCAGCGCCGGGAACAGGTGCGCGATCGCCTGTGCGTAGTTCCACACATGGGTACACGATCCGTGGCAGCAACCGGCCGCGTACGAACTCCCCTCCCAGTTCCACAGGCTGCCGTCCGCCTGGCGCAGCACCGTCGGTGACTTGAGGATGGCCAGGTTGGCCGACACCGCGTCGAGGACATAGTCAGGCAGCGAGCTGCCGAAGAGTGCCTGGTGGAAGGCGCCCGTGCGCTGGCGCAACTCGGCGTGGCGCCGACTGGCCTCGACGGCCACCGACCAGGCGTTGTCGAACAGGGTGGCGTAATACGGCCGGTACGCCGGGGGGGCCGCGGCTGCGGCAGCGTCGCCGCACCCGCCGCTGCCCGGCTCGCAACCGCAAGCGGAGGCGGCCCGGCCCACGGTGAGCGTGGTGTTGGGCACATGCCAGCAGTAGACCAGCGGCACGTCGGCCCGCTCCCCGGGCCCCAGGTCAAAGGTCCAGAACAGCGTCGCCCCGAAGCGCGACCGCGACGAGGCCAGCGCCGGGCGCGACGTGGTGGCCGGCTTCAGGTTTCCGGCCACCAGCCGGTTGGTCAGCATGGTGAGGGCGTCGAACCAGCCGCCGCGGAACCACGCGCAGTCCGCCTTCTGACCGGACCGGGGCGAGACCACGGCAAGGGAGATGCGCCCCGGATCATCGGAAGGCAGGTCACTGTCGAAATACAACCCGGCGGCGCCCCCATCGCGGCGGTGGCTAACCCGGTGGCCGCGCAGCGCCTGGCCATCGTGGCCGTGCAGGTTGCCGGGCAGGGGGAACTGCACGTTGAACGAGAACTGCAGGCGCAGCGCGTGCCGCGTGGGGTTGGTCAGTTGATAGGTCAGGAACGCGGCCGGCAGACCCGAGGCGCGGTCGTCGCCCGGGATCAGGGGCGAGTAACCCTCAACCGTGACGGCCAGCGGAAAGGCCGGATCGGCCAGCGCCACCCAGGCAAAGGGGAACTCGCCGCGGAACTGGGCGGTGGCCATGTGCGGCAGGCCTTCGTGGCCGGCCGCCAACCCCCCGTTGCCGAAGCGTGCCTGGTCGTAGATGAACGGCACCTGCACCGGGCCTTCCAGAACGCGCAGCTGCCCGGCGCCGCCGCCTTTGGGCGCGCAGTGCACGGCGGCAAAGGTCATTGGGCTGTGGCCGAACTGGGGCGCGTTGAACAGGCAGAAGTCCTGCAGGTTACCGGCGCCGCCCAAGTGCAGGCAGCCGGCGCCCAGGCCGCCTAGCGGCATGGCGATCTGCTGCAGGGCGTCGCCGGAGAATACCCGCTGCGGTCCGGTGCCGCGCAGTTGCTGGCGGCTGTATACCGTTCCCATCGACACACCTCCTGGGGCCGCGGGCGTTACAACCCGGGCTTGACCATGTCTTCTGGCCGCACTGCCGCGTCGAATTCGGCCTCGCTGAGCAGTCCGAGCTCCACCGCGACCTGGCGCAGAGTCTGGTTGCGGACATAGGCGAGTTTGGCCACTTTGGCCGCGTTGTCGTAACCGATCCGGGGGCTCAGCGCCGTTACCAGCATGAGCGACTGCTCAAGGTGTTCGCGAATGCGCGCTGGCACCGGCTCGATACCGATCACACAGTGCGCGGCGAAACTGCGGCAGGCATCGGCAAGTAGCCGGGTGGAGTGGAGAACGTTGTGGATAAGTACGGGTTTATACACATTGAGCTGGAAATTGCCCTGTGATCCAGCCAGCGCCACGGCGACGTCGTTACCCATCACCTGGACGCAGACCATGGTCAGCGCCTCGCACTGGGTCGGATTGACTTTGCCGGGCATGATCGAGGATCCGGGTTCATTCTCGGGGATGCGGATCTCGCCGATGCCACACCGCGGCCCCGAGGCCAGCCAGCGCACGTCGTTGGCAATCTTCATCAGGCTGACGGCCAGGGTACGCAGGTGGCCGTGGGCCTCCACCAGCGCGTCGTGGGCGCTAAGCGCCTCGAACTTGTTGGGCGCGGAGACAAACGGATGGCCGGTCAGGACCGCCAACTGCGCGGCCACGCGGTCGGCGAACTCGGGATGCGCGTTCAGTCCGGTACCCACCGCGGTGCCGCCCAGGGCCAGCCGGTAGAGCGGCGGCAGCGCGGCGCTGACCCGCCGGAGGCCCTCCTGCAGTTGGGTCAGGTGCCCCGACAGCTCCTGGCCCAGGGTAATGGGCGTGGCGTCCTGCAGATGCGTCCGACCAATCTTGACCACCTCGCCGAAGGCGGCGACTTTGGCCGCGTACGCACCGGTCAACTCGGTCAACGCCGGCAGCAGCTGGTCGGTCAGCGCTTCCACCGCGGCCAGGTGCATGGCGGTGGGGAAGGCATCGTTGGAGGACTGACTCTGATTGACATGGTCATTGGGATGCACGGGTTTCTTGCGGCCGCGCTCCCCGCCGGCCAGTTCGCTGGCGCGGTTGGCGATGACCTCGTTGGCATTCATGTTGGTCTGCGTGCCACTGCCGGTCTGCCAGACCACCAGCGGAAACTCGGCGTCCCACTGGCCGGCAATTACCTCGTCTGCCGCGGCGACGATCACGTCGGCGAGTTCCGGCGCCAACAGGCCTAGCTCCTGGTTGACCTGGGCCGAGGCCTTCTTGACCAGGCCCAGGGCGCGAATCAGGCCGCGCGGGAAGCGGTCGGCGCCAATCCGGAAGTGCTCCAGTGAGCGCTGCGTCTGCGCCCCGTACAGGCGCTCGGCCGGGACTTCGATGGTGCCCATGCTGTCGGCTTCGAGCCGCGTTTCCATTGCCTTTCCTCCCTCACGAGCCGGCCGGTGCGGCGCGCGTCAGTTGTCGCGGCGCGCCTGCTCGGCGCCGCGCTGCAGGTTCTCCAGCACCGGGCCAATGTCAGCGCCGGCCAGCACTTCCACCAGGGCCTGCTCCATCGACTTGCGGACCTGCTGGTAACCCACGACCGACGGCTCGGCCTTGCCGAAGTCCAGCAGCGCGAAGGCAGAGGCATAGGCGCGGTTGGCGGCCAGGATGTCGCTGAGGCCATTGGCCGCACTGCGGCGGACCGGGAAGTAGAAACTGCGGCGCACCCACTGCGCCTGCGGTTCCGGTTGCGTGAACCACTTCAGGAACAGCCACGAAGCCAGTTGCGCCGCTGGCGTGGCGCGGCACACGGAGATGCTGGCGCCGTACACATTGACCACCGGCTGCGGCGTGTCGTGCGGGGGCGCCGCGACATCCCAGGCGAAATTGGCGCCCGACTTGACCGCCGTAGCGAAGAACGGCAGGCCCGAAGACGAGCGCAGCACGAAGAGCACCTGGCCGACGCTGAAATCGCGCTGGTCGCCGCCCTCCTCGGTGACCTGTTCCGCCGCCCCTGCGCGGATCAGGTCGCGGATATAGGTCAGCGACTGGCGCATCTGGGGCGTGTTCAGCGTGAAGCTCGAACCGTCGGCGCTGACCAGATCGCCACCGCGGCTGAACACCAACGAAGCAATGCGACTGGCGTCGATGTCGATCATGAACCCCAGGCTACGGCGACGGTCCGTAGCTCGCGAGAAAGGCTGGCCAGCGGCCTGGCGGCAGACAGCGGCGAACTCGTCCCAGGTCTGCGGCGGCGCGGCATGGCCCAGCTCGGTCAACCAGTCGCGGTTGTAGTACATCACCTCCATGGAGCGGTTGGGCGGCAAGGCCAGCTGCTTGCCGCCCATGCGGTCCTGGGCCAGGAACGAACTGACGAAGTCGGCGGTCTCGGCGGGCGTCAGACCCCATTTGGGTGAGTTCATGTACGGCAGCAGGTCGATGATCCCCTGCGCCTGGTGGTAGGCCAGCGCCTGGTTCTGGTACGCCACGACCAGGTTGGGCAGGGCGCCGCCCTGCAGGCCGACGACCATCTTATTATAGATGTCATCGTACCGGCCGGCATACTCGCCGTGCACGGTAATGTGGTACGGATTAGTCCGGTTGAACTGCGCGATCAGGTCCTGCAACTCGGTTTCGCGTTCGCGGTTGTGTTGGTACCAGAAGACCACGTTCTGGCCCGTCGGGTCCACGGTCTCCACGTCTACCGCGCGGTCCGCCGGCGGCGACGACGACGAGCCACAACCACTGGTCAGGATCACGGCGGCGGCGCCCGCCATCCGCCGCAGCCGGCGACACCACAGCCTGGGGCTCATGGATTCAGCCTTTGAGTCCGGACATCGAGATGCCCTCGGTGAACTCCTTCTGGAGCAGGAAGTAGAGCAGCAGCACCGGTGCCGTGGCGATAACGGCCCCGGCCATCTGCAGGTGCACCTCGGTGCCCGCTTCACTGACGAACTGCTGCAGGCCGACCGCGATCGGGCGCCAGGTCGGCTGATTGGTCACCAGCAGCGGCCAGGCGAGGGCGTTCCACGAGCCGATGTAGGTGAACAGGCCCACCGTCAGCAGCGGCGCGCGGCACAGCGGCAGTAGGATCTGCACCAGGAAGCGGATATGGCCCGCCCCGTCGATGCGGGCCGCATCCCACAACTCGCCGGGTATGCCGCGCAGGAACTGCCGCAGCAGAAAAATGCTGAACGCCGACGCCATGAACGGTACGGTCAGCGACGGCCAGTTGTTCAGCCACGGCACGGGGGAGTGCTGGTGCAGCCACGACACGGTGAGGAAATTCGGCACCATGGTCACGGCTTCGGGGATCATCAGGGTGGTCAGAATCGCCGCGAAGACCGTGTCGCGACCGCGGAACTGCATGCGGGCCAACGGGTAGGCAGCCAGCAGGGAGAACAACAGGGTGCCGCCGACCTGCACGGTGGCGATGATCAGCGAATTGCCGAAGTAGAGCCCGAAGTCGGCCTCGCGCCAGGCGGTGACGTAGTTGGCCCACTGGATGTGCTCGGGCCACAGGACCCGGCGCAGGGTCTCGCCCTGGGTCATGGAGGAGAACAACAGCATCCACACGAAGGGCAGCGCCGCGACCGCGGCCCACAGTCCCAGGCCAAGGTACACCGCCGTGCGTCGCAGCGGGCCCAAGTGCGCCGGGTCAGTCGCCATAGAACACCCGCCGGCCTAACACCCGGTTCTGGGCCAGTGTCAGGCCCAGGATAAGCAGGAACAGCAGGAACGCCAGGGCCGCCGCGTAACCGGCGTTGTGGGCCTGGAACAGCAGGTCGAAGATGGCTACGCTCAGCACGTCAACGGTATCCCGGGCGGCCGGCGTGCGCATGATGTACAGGTGGTTGAACGCTTTGAAGGTACCGATCAGCGACACCGTGGAGAGGAAAAACAGCGTCGGCGACAGCAGCGGCACGGTGATGTGGCGGAACACCTGCCAACCACTGGCACCGTCGATGGCCGCCGCTTCGTAGTAGTGCGGCGGAATGGCGGCCAGACCGGCGAGCAAGATCACCGTGTCGTAGCCGATGTACACCCAGATGTTGTAGAGGATCACCGCCGTCAGGGCCAGGCTCGGAAACAGGGGTTCGGCCCACGTGGGGCAGGCGACCCCGAGACCGTCACACAACAGCGCCAGGAGGGACCGGCTCTCGTGCAGCCAGCGGCTGGGGGCCAACCCGAAGGCGGCCAGGACCCGATTCGCCAGCGACGCCGGATGGGGTCCGAACAGGGTCCGGAACACCACCGCCGAGGCGATCACGGGCGTCACATAGGGCAGGAAGAACAGCACCCGGAAGGCGCCCTTACCCCGCAGGCCGCGCAGCAGCAGCCAGGCCAGCAGCAGGGATACGCCCAGCTCCACCGGGATCGTGCCCAGGGCATACAGGGCCGTGATCCGGATGCCGTTGTAGAGCTTGGGGTCGCCGGTCGCCAGCAACCGCGTCAGGCCCGGCACGAACGCTAGCCACAGGCCGCCACCGGCCAGCACCCACCGCAGCCACGACGGCCGCCGGCGGCGCCAGTGCCACGCCAGGTACAGCGCCGCCCCGCCCAGCCCCAGCCACAGCAGACCCAGTGGGTCGCCCACGGCCCGCCGATAGTGCCCCAGGCCCAACCAGCCGGTATTGCGGATGCGCCAGTCGTGCAGACTGACGAAGAACGCGTAGGCGATCGGGAACAGGCCGAACAGCACCAGCACCGACAGGGCCGGGGCCAAGAAGCCCCAGGCGATCCACGGCTCGCTGCGGCGTCTGTCCATGGGCCGTCACGTGCGGGCGGTAGCGAGGGTCGCCGGGACCGCGTGACCTGGCCCCCGGCGGGGCATGAACCGCCCGCGGCCGCACCGGGTGTACCGGGCGGAACCGCGGGCGCGACTACGGTAAACGCGGACCCGGGCTTTGTCAACCACCGTCAGGGCTAACCGGGGTCTCGGGTCGCCGCCGGCCGGGGCGTCAGTTGCCGGGGACCGGGCCGAGGGCTTCGATGTTGAGCGTGACCTCCACCTCGTCACCCAGAACGCCGGCCGGGTCGGTCCACGAGTTGACGCCGAAGTCGGCGCGCTTCACCGTGGTGCTGGCGGCGAAACCAGCCACCGCGGCGCCCTTCATCTGCGGCATGGGATGGGTGCCCAAACCGAGCACCTGCACCGGCAGCACTACGGTGCGGGTGACGCCGTGCAGGGTGAGGTTGCCCTCCACGGCCAGCCCCTCCGCCTGACGGGTCACTTTCGTGCTGACGAAGGTGATGGTCGGGAACTGGGCCGCGTTGAGAAAGTCAGGGCTCTTCAGGTGGGTATCGCGCTGCGCGTTAGCGGTGTTGATGCTAGCCGTCTGGATGGTGGCTTCGACCCGGCTGGCCTCGGGTTTGGCCGGGTCGTACACGATGGTGCCGGCGAATTCGCCGAACTCGCCGGTGGTGCGACCGACCAAGTGACGGATGCGGAACTGCACCGACGAGTGGGTCTTGTCGATGGTGTAGGTCTCCGCCGTCACGGCGGCAGCACCGAACAGCAATGCGGCAATGGCGCCCACCGCGGGGCGCGGCAACAAACGGAACATGATGGCAGGCCCTCCTCAGGCCGGGATGGGGTAGCAGAGGCGCGCCACGGTCGGCAGGCGACCGCGTGGTGCGCGATTATACCTACCCGGGGACCTGTGTCAACCTGAACCGGCAGAGGGGGGTAATAAAAAAACCCGCCGCGTCAGCGGCGGGTTGCGGCGATAGATGGCTGCGCCCCAGGGATTCGAACCCCGATACCATGGTCCAGAGCCATGTGTCCTACCATTGAACGAGGGCGCAACGCATTCTGGCGGAGAGGGAGGGATTCGAACCCTCGGTAAGGGTTTACCCCCTACAACAGCTTAGCAGGCTGCCACCTTCGGCCACTCGGTCACCTCTCCTGGGCACTAAGGGGGTCTTGTTCCGGTCCTGGCGGAGGGTGAGGGACTCGAACCCTCAAGGGCGTGAGCCCGGCGGTTTTCAAGACCGCTGCCTTACCGATTAGGTCTAACCCTCCGCACATGCACGGCTCAGTAATATAGACGGACGCGCTCCCCCCGTCAAGGACGCGGCCTCGACGGGCGTGGTTCACAGCTGGGTCTCGTCCGCGGCCGGATCACCGGTCGCGGCCGGCCCGTCGGCCGCGTCGGCATCGCCGTCGGCCGCGTCGCGGGCCGGCGCGGCGGCGGCCGTTGCCGAGGGCGGCAGCACACTGTCATCGTCGCCGCCCGCCTCGTCGGCCAGCGACTCGGCGCTGCGATCGACGCGCGAGAAGTCGATCACGCGGTCGCCCGCGTCCAGGTTAATCACCTTGACGCCCTGGGTGTTGCGGCCCACGGCGGAGATCGTTGCCACCGGGACGCGGATGACAATGCCGTTCTGGGTCACCACCAGCACCTCGTCCTCGGGGCTGACTGGCATGGAGGCGACCACGTCGCCGTTGCGGTCACTGGTGCGGATGTCGCGCACGCCTAGGCCGCCGCGGTGTTTGCGCGGGTACGCGGCCTGGTCCGTGCGCTTACCGTAGCCGTTTTCGCAGATGGTCAGCACCTCACCGGCATCGTTGAGCACCAGCATGGCGACCACCTCGTCGCCCGGGCGCAGGTCAATACCCCGCACGCCGGTGGACACCCGGCCCAGGGGCCGCACCTCGTCCTCGGCGAAGCGCATGGCCACGCCGTGGCGGGTCACCAGCACGATGTCCTGTTGGCCGTCGGTGATCGCCGCGCCGACGACCGCGTCATCGTCGGGCAGCTTCAGGGCAATGATACCGTCGCGGCGCACGTTCTGATAGGCCGCCAGCACGGTCTTCTTGACGACTCCGGCCCGGGTAGCCGTGAACAGGTACTGGTCGTCGCGGAACTCCCTTACCGGCACGACCGCGCGGATCTGCTCGGCCGGGTCCAGCGCCAGCAGGTTGACCACCGGACGGCCCCGGGCAGCCCGATCCCCCTCGGGGATGCGGTACACCTTGAGCCAGTAGCAGCGCCCCTGCGAGGTGAGGAACAGCAGATAGGAGTGGGTCGAGGCGACGAACAGGTGCTCGACCAGATCCTCGTCGCGCGTCTTCATGCCGGTGACGCCGCGCCCGCCCCGGTTCTGTACCCGGTAGGCGCGGGGAGGCATGCGCTTGATGTACCCCGCGCGGGATACGGTCACCACCATGTCCTCTTCGGCGATCAGGTCCTCAATGTCGAACTCGTCGGCCGCATAGACGATCTCCGTGCGCCGCGCGTCGCCGAACCGGGCCTCCAGCTCACGGATCTCGTCCTTGATCAATTGCATCTGGCGGTCGCGGCTGGCCAGCAGTTCGCGCAGGTCGGCGATCTGGCGCTGGAGTTCCTGGAACTCGGTCTCGATCTTGTCCCGCTCCAAACCGGTCAGGCGCTGCAGGGGCATGGCCAGAATGGCCTGGCTCTGCAGCTCGCTCAGGCCAAATTGGGCCATCAGGCGGCCCCGGGCTTCTTCCGGGTCAGCCGAGCTGCGAATGGTCTGGATCACCGCGTCGATATGGTCGAGGGCTAGGCGCAGACCGGCCAGAATATGGGCCCGGGCCTCGGCTTTGTTGAGGTCGAAACGGGCTCGCGCCAGCACGACCTCGTGCCGGTGGCTGACGTAGTGCTCGAGGAGTTGCTTGAGGTTGAGCAGTTCGGGGCGACCGGCCACGATAGCCAGCATCATTACCCCGAAGGTGCTCTGCAGCATGCTGTGGGCGAACAGCTGGTTGAGCACCACCTCGGGGTGGGCATCGCGCTTCAGCTCGAAGACGATGCGCATGCCGGCCCGGCCCGACTCGTCGCGGATGGTGGCGATACCGTCGACCGTCCGATCCCGCACCAGGTCGGCGATATGTTCCAGTAGCGACGATTTGTTGACCAGGAACGGGATCTCGGTGACAATCAGGCTCTCGCGGCCGGCGGCGTTGGCCTCCACGTGGGTGCGGGCCCGGACATACACCATGCCCCGGCCCGTATGGTAGGCTTGACGCACGCCGCTCATGCCGTAGATCACCCCGCCGGTGGGGAAGTCGGGGGCCTTGATGTGGCCCATCAAGGCATCGATGGTGATCTCGGGGTCATCAATGAGATGGGTCAGCGCGGCAGCCACTTCGCGCAGGTTATGGGGCGGGATCTTGGTCGCCATGCCCACGGCGATCCCCATCGAGCCATTGCACAGTAGGTTGGGGAACTTCGCCGGGAGGACTTCGGGTTCCTCGCGGGTCTCGTCGTAATTGCTGTGGTAGGCGACGGTCTCCTTCTCCAGGTCGGCCAGCATTTCCATCGCCGGCCAGCTCATGCGGGCCTCGGTGTAGCGCATGGCCGCCGGCGGGTACCCGTCGATGGAGCCGAAGTTGCCCTGGCCATCCACCAGCGGGTAGCGCATGCGGAAGTCCTGCGCCAAGTGGACCAACGTCGGGTAGACGATGGCCTCGCCGTGTGGATGGTAGTTGCCCGAGGTGTCGCCGGCGATCTTGGCGCACTTCCGGAAACCCCGGTTGGGGGCCAGGCTCAGGTCATTCATGGCGACCAGGATGCGGCGTTGCGACGGCTTGAGCCCATCGCGCACGTCGGGCAGCGCCCGCGCCATGATCACACTCATCGAGTAGTCGAGGAACGAGCTCTTGAGCTCGTCCTCAATGCGGACAGGGACAACGCGGTGGTCGCGGGTTTCCGACATAGACTCGTGCTTCCGGTGGGTACAGGTTAGCAGCGCCGCAGCAACTCAGGCACCATGGAGATCCAGGTTCTTGACGTCGAGGGCGTGGGTCTCGATGAAGGCCCGGCGGGGTTCGACCTGATCGCCCATCAGCAGACTGAACATGTGTTCGGCCTCGACCGCATCGTCAAGGTTGACCCGCAGCAGGGTACGGCTGGCCGGGTCCATGGTGGTCACCCAGAGCTGCTCGGGGTTCATCTCGCCGAGACCCTTGTAGCGCTGCACCATCACGCCTTTGGCGTCGCCGTTGCCCCCCAAGGTACGCAGATGGTCGTCGCGCTCCTGCTCGTTGTAGGCGTACAGCTCCTGGCGGCCGCGTTTGACCAGGAACAGGGGGGGCTGGGCAAGGAACAGCCTTCCGCGGTCAATCAGTTCGCGCATGTAGCGGAAGAAGAAGGTCATCATCAGGATGCGGATATGGCTGCCGTCGACGTCGGCATCGGCCATGATGATCACTTTGCCATACCGGAGGCGGGTGAAGTCGTATTCCTCGCCGATCCCGGCGCCTAGGGCGCTGATCAACGGCAGCAGTTTCTCATTGCCGAGGACGCGATCAATACGGGCCTTCTCGACGTTGAGGGGTTTGCCGAACATCGGCAGCACGGCCTGAAATGACTGGTCGCGGGCCTGTGCCGCCGAGCCGCCGGCGGAGTCGCCCTCCACGAGGAAGATCTCGGTTTTCTCGGGGTCGCGTTCGGAGCAGTCCGCCAGCTTGCCGGGCAGGGAGGCGCCGTCGAGGATCCCCTTGCGGCGGGTCAGTTCGCGGGCCTTGCGGGCCGCTTCGCGGGCCCGACCGGCTTCGATGATCTTGTCGATGATGCGTCGGGCGGTGTCCGGATTCTCCTCGAGGTACTGGTTGAGCGTCTCGCTGGTCAGGGACTCCACCAGGCCCTTGACCGCGCTGTTGCCCAGCTTGCTCTTGGTCTGGCCCTCGAACTGGGGGTCGGGGAGCTTGACGCTGATGACCGCCGACAGACCCTCGCGGGTGTCTTCGCCGGCGACGGCGAACTTGACGTTGCGCAGCAGGTTGGCGCGCGTGGCATAGGCGTTCAGGGTGCGCGTCAGGCCCGCGCGGAAGCCGATCAGGTGGGTGCCGCCTTCGGCGGTCTTGATATTGTTCGCGTAGGTGAAAATGGTCTCCTGATAGCCGTCGTTGTATTGCAGCGCGGCCTCGATGGACACCCCGTCGCGCTCGCCCAACAGGCAGATCGGATCGGCGTGCAGCACCCCGCGCCCTTCGTTGAGGTAGCGGACGAACTCGACCAGACCACCGTCGTAGTGGAAGGTGTCGTGGCGGCCGGTGCGCTCGTCCGCGACGCGGATCTCCAAGCCGCGGGTAAGGAACGCCAGCTCGCGCAGGCGGTGGGCGACCAGATCGTAGTCGAACTCCAGGGTCTCAAAGACCTGCTGATCCGGGAAGAACTCGATGGTGGTGCCCGTCTCCGGGGTGGCGCCGACCGGCTCCAACGGAGTTACTGGCTCGCCGCGGCTGTACCGCTGCCGGTAGCGGTGGCCCTTCTGGCAGACCTCGGCGATGCACCACTCCGACAGGGCGTTGACCACCGAAGCGCCGACGCCGTGGAGGCCGCCGGAAACCTGGTACGCTTTCTTGTCAAACTTGCCGCCGGCGTGGAGCATGGTCATCACCACTTCGACACCGGATTTCTGTTCGCCGGCATGGAAGTCCACCGGAATGCCGCGGCCGTTGTCGCGCACGCGGACCGCACCGGCGGCGGTGATGGTGACCTCGATCAGTGAGCAGCGTCCGGCGAGGGCTTCGTCAACGCTGTTGTTGACGACTTCCTTGATCAGTTCGTGGAGGCCGCCGACGCTGGTGTCGCCGATGTACATGGCCGGCCGCATGCGCACGCCCTCGAGGCCCTTGAGGACCTGGATGGTCTCGGCGTTGTACTCGGCACCGGCGCTGGCCGGCAGCTGGGGTTCAGGTGCGGCGTCGGACATCTACCGACTCTCCTTGGGCTGCGACGACGGGAAAGAAGCGGGGCCGGCCCGGCCCGCGGCCCCCGGCGGCGGCGGCACCGCGACCGGCTGGTTGAGCAGGATCAGGTCGCGGACCACGGGGTGGCCGACCGCGTCGTTGAGGCGACGTATCAGGTCGGCACGCATGAAGGCCAACTGGGTGCGCCAACTTGCCGAGGGCACGGCGACCTCGAGCCGACCGCCACGGCTGACGCGCAGGGGGCGGGTCTGGGCCGCCAGCAGCGGACCCACTACCGTGCTCCAGTTGAGCAACACCTGCGTCTGGGCGAGTCTCTCCGCCACCCCTAGTTCGCCGAGCACCTGCGTCAGCAGGCCGGCCAGGGGCGTCGGCGCCACCGACGGCTCAGTGGGGGAGGGCAACGGGCGCGAAATGGGCATGGGCGGCAAGAGCCAGGGGAAGGGGGCTGGTAAGGATCACTTGGGCGAAACCGGCGATCAGTTCGAGCAACGCGGCGGCCCGCCGCTCGTCCAGTTCGGCCAAGGCGTCGTCCAGCAGGAGTACGGGCTGATTGCCGGGGGGCGTCTCCAGATAGCGCATCTCGGCCAGTTTCCAGGCCACCAGGGCGGACTTGAGCTGGCCGGCCGAGGCGTAGGTGTCTGCGGGTTGACCGTCGAGAGTGAACTGCACGTCGTCGCGATGGGGGCCCGTACTGGTCCAGCCGAGATGGACATCCTGAGCCAGACGGGAGCTGATATGGGCCACCAGGGCCGCCACCGGATCGCCGGGCAGGGCAGCGGCGCCCTGGTGGTAGGCGATGGCCAGCGTTTCGCGGCCGCCACTGAGGTGTCGGTATAGTGCTGCGAGGTCCTGATCGATGCGCGTCACGAGTTGGTTGCGGGCGCACCTGAGGGCAGCCCCGTGGCGGCCTAGTTGCTCGGTCCAGGGGTCGATCTCGGGCCAACCGCCCGCCGGCACACCCGCGCCGCGACGGTCGCGCAGGAGGCGATTCCGCTGCGCCAGGGCGTGTTGGTACGCCAGCAGCGACTGCAGATAAGCCGGGCTGGACTGGGACAGGAGAACGTCAAGGAGGCGTCGGCGCTCGGCCGGGGAGCGGAGCACCACACCCACGTCCTGGGGCGAGAAGTGGACCGTGCGGAAACGGCCGACCAAGTCCACCAGACGCGGCAGTGGCGCGCCGTCGCAAAAGGCCGTCTTGCCCTCCGATCGCGAACAGAACAGCCGCAGTTGACGGCCGGCATGATCGTCTTCGCAGTCGCCGGAAATGTCAAAGTACTCCCCGCCGTGCGGTACCGCCTCCGCGTCACGGGCGCGGCGCACCGACTTGCCGAGCGAGAGGTAGGAGATGGCCTCCAACAGGTTGGTCTTGCCGCTTCCGTTGCCGGCGGTCACGAGGCTGTGGTCGGCCGTGAAGGGGATCTGGAGAGCAGCGAAGTTCCGGAAAGGGCGGAGGCTCAGGTGACGTATCCGCACAGGGCGTCGGCGCCTCAACTGGTGGGTCGAAGCGGCATCAGCAGGCAGTAGTAATCCTCGCCTGCGACTGGCTCAGCAGGACGCAGAATGGCAGCAGTCGTGTGGTTCTTGAGCTCGATGACGACCTCTGGGGTATCGAGCTTGCGGAGGATCTCTACCAGGTAATTGGCGTTGTAACCCACCTCAAGGCTCTCACCGCTGTAGTCGGTGGGCACGGTCTCGTGCGCTTCGGCACCGATCTCCGGACTGACGGCGGACAACTCCAGCAACTCCGGGGTGAGGCGGAAGCGGACTTGGTGGGTGTAACTGCTGGCCAGGATGGACACCCGGCGCACCGCCGGAATGAGCTGGTCGGTGGGCAGTTGCACGCGCTTGTCGTTGTCGCGCGGAATCACCGGGCCGTAGTCCACGTACGGGCCCTCAATGAGTCGGGACAGCACCGTCGTGTCACCGGCCGCCACCAGCAACTGGCTGTCACCAATGGTGACTCGAGCGCGGCCGGCGTGGGCGTTGAGCAATTTGGCCAGTTGGGCCAGCATGGCGGGTGGCACGATCGCTTCGGCAGGGGCAGAGATCTCGGCCGCCAGGTCCAGGCTCCGCCGCGTGTGAGCGAAGCGATGGCCGTCGGTGGCCACCATGTCCATGCCGTCAGGCGTCAGGCGCCAAAGGACACCGTTGAGGACCGGGCGGGTGTCGTCCTTGGCCACCGCGAAGACAGTACGGCTGATCATGCGGGAAAGCTGGGCGGCGTCCAGACCGTCCACCGCGGCGAAGTCGACGCTGACACCGTGCAGTTGCATCTGCAATTCCGGAAAGTCAGCGGCGGCGACGCCGGAAATGGCATAGGAGGCCTCGCGACGCGCGGTGTCGCTGAGGCGACCCGAAAGGGTAAGGCGTTCACCGACGACATCGAAGGAGAGTTCACCAGCGGGCCATTCGCGGATCAGGTCTGCCAGGGACCGCGCCGGTATCGCCACCGCGCCGGGAACTCTGACCACGGCGGGAATGCGCGTCTCGATCGACAGGGCGAGGTCGGTGCCGGCCAGGCTTAGGGTGTTGCCACTGGCGGTTAGCAGGAGGGTGTTCAGAACGGGGAGAGCAGGCTTGGCGGGAACGGCGTCCAGGACGCTGTCCAGGCCACGCCAGAGGTCGTTGCGCTGGAGGGTCAGTTGCATCGGTCCTCGGCCAAAGGGAAGAGGGCTGAACCCCGGAAAAGCGAGTGAAAGGGGGATGAGTGGGCTAGTTGAATAAGGTATGGAGCGGGGGTAGGGGGGTCAAGTACACTATTATATTGGGCGCGAATTAGGCGCAGTAAGATCTGGGCGGGGCTGCGGGTGCTGTTAAGAGGTTATAAGAAGGAGGGTGTAGTGTTCTTGTAGTAGAGGTAATAGGGGCGGTGTATAAGTGGATAAGTGTGGGGGTAACGGTGGGTGGGCGGCTAAGGGAAAGGGCGGGAAGGGTGGGCGAGTGGGCGGTTCGAGGGCGAGGCGGGGGGGACGGGTGTGGAAAGGGCAAGGACGGGCGAGGCGGCCGCAGCCCAGGGAGCATTCGAAGCACGGGGGGTGGGGAAAGGTGAAAGGTTATGCACCGGGGTGGGGATAAGTGGGTGGAAAAACGGGGGTTGGCGAGGGAGAGCGAGGGGCGAGGGGTGGAGGGAGCGAGTTGGGTTCGGTGGGGAGGGCGGGTCCCGCGAGCGGGCGGGTGGGCGCGCAGCAGGTCGGGCGGTGGGCGAGGTGGTCAGGCGGGCGCGCGGCTTGCTTCGACCGTGTCGCAGAGCTGGGAGAGAGTCTGGGCGTATTCGGCGTCGTCGCGACGGCGGGTCTCCACGGCGTTAATGGCGTGGAGGACGGTGGTGTGGTCACGCCCGCCGAAACTGAGGCCGATGGTCTTGAGGGGAAGGGCGAGGAAGTGCTTGGTCAGGTACATGGCTAGTTGGCGAGCCTGCACGACTTCGCGTCGTCGCGTGGGGGCGGCCAGCAGGGCGGGGGTGAAGCCGAAGTGGTTGGCGACCAGTTGTTGGATGATGTCGACCGAAAGTTTCCCGGGTTGCTTGGGGCCGCGCTCGTGGACGATCTGGCGGGCCGCCTCGATGGTGAGTTCGGTGCGGTTGACCGAGCAGTACGCCATGAGATGAACGAGCGAACCCTCCAGCTCACGGATGTTGGAGCTAATGTGGGTGCCGAGGAAGGTGGCGACTTCGGGGGGTAGGGAAAGGCCGGTGATCTCGGCTTTCTGTTGGAGAATGGCGATGCGCGTTTCCAGGTCCGGGGGATCGATGGAGGTGACTAGGCCCCACTGGAAACGGGAAATGAGCCGCTCTTCCATCCCCTGCAACTGGCCGGGTGGGCTGTCGCAGGTCATGACGATCTGCTTGCCGTTCTGGTGCAGGGCATTGAAGGTGTGGAAGAACTCGTTCTGGGTCTGCTCACCGCGGAGCAGGAACTGGATGTCGTCGACCAAGAGGATGTCCGGACTGCGGTAGAGCTGGCGGAACTGAGCCGTCTTCTGGGTTTTGATCGCTTCGATGAAGTCGCTCATGAAGCGCTCGGAGGGGACGAAGGCCACTTGGTGGCCGCTGGAGCTGGCGAGCGCGTGGTGGCCGATGGCCTGGAGGAGGTGCGTCTTGCCGAGGCCGACACCGCCGTGGATGACGAGGGGGTTGTACTGGGTGCGACCGGGGGACTGGGCCACGGCCTGCGCGGCGGCGTGGGCGAAGCGGTTGCTCTCGCCAATGACGAAGGTGGAGAAGGTGTAGCGGGCATTGAGGGGGGTGAAGGGGGTCTGGGGTGTGGGCGGTGGCGCCGGTTGACGGGGCGGAGGGGGCGGTAGATCGACTGGGGTGACAGGCGGGGCGGGGCCCGGGGCGCCGCCTTGGTCCGCGACCGTGAAGGCAATCGGAGGCGCGGCGCCGGTGACCGCTGTGACGGCGTCGCGGATAAGGGAAAGGTAACGGGATTGGACCCAGTCGCCGAAGTAGGAACTGGGGACCTGCAAGAGCAGATGGTCGGTGTCGAAACAGAGGGCCGCGATAGGCCTGAACCAAGTGTTGAACGTCTGGGGGGTTACTTGGCGCTCCAACGAAAGGAGGCATTCAGCCCAGAGCTCAACGGGGTCAGGTGTCATGGGGGACCGATGCACGCGTTTCGGGGGGTTGGACGGGCTAACCTAGGTGATCGTGGGGCGAGCGTCAAGGTGGGCGGGTGGTAGGGAGGGAAGTTCTTGCGGTGCGCGGGGTTGGGCCGAATTTGACAGAGGTCGTCAGGCGGGCTATATTTGAACGTTTTGGATGTTGTACTACTGGGGCGCACGCTAGCGAGGGAGAGCAGGTTCAGCCGTGAAGAGGACATTCCAGCCGAGTAATAGGAAAAGGCGAAGCAAGCACGGGTTCCGGCGGCGGATGAGCACGCCCGGGGGTCGAGAGGTGTTGAACCGCCGTCGTCGCCACGGGCGGCGGCGGTTGACGGTATAGACAGGGGTCTCGCGATAGGTGGGTCGGCGGCGCCCGGTCCGTCGCCGTGGCAGCGGCACGGCGCCTTGGCGGGAAGGGCGGTGGCTGGCGGTCAGACCGCGAGCCGAAGGAGGGCCCACCGTGTTGGCGGTGGGTCGGCGGCTAGGCGGGGCAGTGGTGCGGAACCGGCTGAAAAGGCGGTTGCGCCATCTGTGCCGTGAACTGGCGGTGCAGGGCGCGGTGGTGGTGGCGCGGCCGGGGGCGGCGTTGGCGTCGTTTGCGGCGTTACGGCACGAGTTGGCGCACCTCAATGACATGGGGTAAGGGTGCCCTGAGGGCAATGGTGGCCGCGTGTATCGCGGCCATCGGCGTTTATCGGAAGTGGGTTTCGCCGCTGCTGCCGTCGGCGTGTCGGTTCGAGCCGAGTTGCTCCGCGTATGCGGCCGAAGCGCTGGCGAGACATGGTCTGTGGCGGGGGAGCGGGATGGCGGTGAAGCGGCTGTTGCGCTGTCATCCGTGGGGTGGGTTTGGCTATGACCCGGTGGAATAAGGGTGCGGAGCGAAGCGGGAGCAGGGAGACGGCAGCGGCATAGGAGGCGGCATGGAGGATAAGCGGACGTTGCTTGCGTTTGTGGCCATCGGGGTGATCCTCCTGCTGATGCCGTACTACCAGGAGTGGTTGGGTCTGGAGCCCAAGGCGGCGCCGGCGGAGGCAGGGAGCGCGGCGCCGGCGGGCGCCGCGTCTAGGGAAGCGGTTGGCGCTCCGGCAGTGGAAGGGGGCAATGGCGCGCCGAGGAACGGCGAGGGGCTGGATGTGGGGGCCCTGGCCGCCGAACCGCCGTCGGCGGGGGCAACGGCGCGCCGGGTGGTGGTCAGGACCGCGCTGCAGAGGTTTGAGTTCGACACGCGGGGGGCCGTGCTCCGGTCTGTGCGGCTGCGGAAGTACCATCGCGTGGGCGGGGAGGAAGTCGAGTTGGTGCCGGAGGGCCAGGGCGAGCTGGGGCTCCTGGTGCGCCGTCTGAACGGCGAAGACGACATGGGCGAGGTGGTGTTCAGCACCGACGTGACGGGCGATAGCGTCGAGGTCGGCGCGGGTGAGCAAGGCGAGGTGCGATTCCGGGGCGAGGTGCCGGGGGGCGGGATTGTCGAGAAGCGCCTGCGGTTCGGCGGGGCGGAGTATGGGTTCGCGCAGGAGATCGCGTACCAAGGACTGCCGGCGGAGACCGAGTTGGCGGTGCGGTGGCAGGGTGGGTTGGCGTTTACCGAGAAGGACCCGGGGCCGGATCTGTCCGAGAGCCGGGCGTTGGTGCGGTTGAACGATGAGGTCACCAAGATCCAGCGCAACGAGGGGGCCGAGGAAGAAACGTTCGGGCCCTATAAGGGGGCGGTGAGTTGGGCGGCGGTGAGCAGCAAGTACTTCCTGAGCGCCTTGGTGCCCGGCGAGGAAGGAATCCACCGGGTGGCGCTGAGCGGCCGGGGGGGTAGCAGGTCTCGTCCAGGGGATTTCCGCTACGAGGTGGGCCTCCGCGCTGAGGGCGAGGGCCGGTGGGCTAGCCGGGTCTATCTTGGGCCGCTGGAGTACCATCAATTGCTGGCAGAGGGACGCGAGCTGGAGCAGGCGATCGACTTCGGGTGGCCGGTGGTGCGTCAGGTGAGCCGGCTGCTGCTGGTGGTGTTCAAGGCGGCCTATGCGTACGTGCCCAACTACGGTTGGATCATCGTGTTGTTTGCGGTCGCGATCAAGCTGGTGGTGTCGCCTCTGACGCACAAGACGAACGAGTCGACGGCCAAGATGCAGCAGTTACAGCCGAAGATCGCGGCGCTGCGAGAGCGGTACAAGAATGACAGCCAGCGGTTGAGTAAGGAAACGATGAAGCTGTACAAAGAAGAGGGGGTGAACCCGTTGGGTGGCTGTTTGCCCATGCTGCTGCAGATGCCGGTGTTCTTTGCCCTGTACAACCTGTTCGGGCGGACCATAGAGCTGCGGCAGTCGCCTTGGTTGGGCTGGGTCACGGATCTGTCGGTTCCGGACCAGCTGGTGGTGGCGGGTCTGCCGATACACGTGTTGGCGGTGTTTATGGGTCTGTCCATGTGGCTGCAACAGAAGATGACGATGAAGGACCCGAAACAGGCCATGCTGGTGTACCTGATGCCCGCAGTGATGACGGTGATTTTCTGGTCCATGAGCTCGGGCCTGGTGCTGTACTGGACGGTGTTCAACGTGTTGACCATCGCGCAGCAGGTGGCCGTGAACCTGTACCGCGGCAAGCCGGCGTTCGCGTGAGTCGTGCCGCTGGGAGGGTGTGCGAGGGCGGTGGGCGTCGCCGTGGGAGGGGTGAAGGGGGGCGAAGCGGGGTCGGCGAAGGGAAGGGGGAAGAGGGGAGGCAGTACTAGAAGCGTGGATGGGGTTTCGGCCACCATCGTAGCCGTCTGCACCCCGCCCGGGGAGGGCGGCGTAGGTATCGTGCGCCTCAGCGGTTGTGAGGCGCTCGGTATTGGCAGGCGGCTTTTTCGTTGCCGGCCGGAGCTTGGCAAGCGGCCGCGACAGGTGCGGCTGGGGGAAGTTAGGGTGGGGGGCGAGGTGGTTGACTCGGCGTTGGGGTGGTTCCTTCCGGGGCCGGGGTCGTACACCGGGGAGGACACGGTGGAAGTGTGCTGCCATGGCAGCCCGGTGGTGCTGAGCGCCGTCGTGGATGCGGCGGTGGGGTTGGGAGCGCGGGTGGCGGCGGGGGGTGAGTTCACGCTAAGAGCGTTTCTTAACGGGCGGATGGACCTGGCGCAGGCGGAATCCGTGGTGTCGGTCGTGCGGGCCGGTTCGCTAGCGGAAGCGGCGGCCGCGGTGGGCGGGTTGAACGGGGGCGTGAAGGCGCTGGCCGTGCGACTGCAGGGGGGGCTGGTGGAGGTCGGGGCGAGGTTGGAGGCGGCGCTGGATTTCGCCGACGAGGAGGGGGTGAGCGGGGCGCTGGAAGGGGTTGGGGGAGCCATGGTGGGTTTGGAGGAGGAGGCGGCGCGGGCGTTGGCAGGGGAGCAGGGGGCGGGCGGCTTGGGGGGCCGGATGGTGGTGGCGCTGGTGGGGGGCGTGAACGTGGGGAAGTCGACCCTGTTCAACCGGTTGTTGGGGCAGGAGCTGGCGATCGTGGACGCGGGGCCGGGGACAACGCGGGATATGGTGCGCGGCGAGTGGTGGGTAGATGGGCGGCGGGTAGAGCTGGTGGATACGGCGGGGCTGCGGGAGACGGGGGATCGGGTGGAGCGGGAAGGGGTGCGCCGCTCGCTGGCGACGGCAGCCCGGGCGGGGGTGGTGGTGGTGGTGGTGGACGGGACGCGTGGGTGGGGGGAGGCCGAAGATCAGGCATGGGGGGTCACTGGGGGACGGGGGCTGGTGGTGGTGAACAAAGCCGATGTCTGCAGCGGGGAAGGAGATGTGCCGGAGGGGTTGGGGGCGGTGCCGCTGCGCGTGTCGGGGCTGACGGGGCAGGGGGTGCCGGCGCTACGGGAGGCCATCGCCGAACGGGTTGGGAACGGGGGCGGGCAGGCGGGGCTGGTAGTGACGGGGGAGCGTCAGCGGCAGGAGATGCGCGCGGTGCTGGGGTGCGTACGGAGGGCCCGGCAGGTTATTGAACGCGGGGAGTGGGTCGAAATGGCGGCGGTGGAACTGCGGGAGGCGCGTCGGCACTTGGATAGGTTGGTGGGTCGGGATGTGGAGGAGGATGTGTTGGAGCGGGTCTTCCGGGAGTTCTGTGTGGGCAAGTGAGTGTGGAGGGTTGGCGAGTAGGGGGCGGGATAGAAGGGCGGTAGGGGAGGGCGGTTGCGGGGGAAAAGGGGGGGTAAGGAGGCGGGGATGTGGGCCTCCAAGGCAGGCAGGGCGAGGAGATCGGGGTGCGCCGGCGGGTGCCGGCGGGCCCCTTTTTGTTGAGGGGATGGGGCTGGCGGGGAAGTGGTCAGGCGTAGGGTGTTTTGGATGATCGGCGTGCGGTGCCGTGCCCGGGGTGGAGAGTGGGTGGTGGAAGGGTTCCTGGGGACCGGATGGGATTGGGTTGGGAGCGGGCAAAGTGGGCGGTGGGATAACGGGTTGGGGAGGGAGGGGTGGGAAGTTGCTCGGCGGTAGTTGCTGGCAGGGGGCTTTGTGCTGGGGTGGCAGGGCCGGAGGCGGGAGCCGGGTCGGTCGGGATCGGCCTGATAGAGTGTGGGTTGGGTGTCGCGGGGGGTAAGGGTGGCGCGGGGTGTGTTGGGCGCGTAGGATGGGGTAAAGGGATGGGGGGATGCCGCTGCGAAAGGGTCGGCGAGAGCGGGCGGAGCGGGGCGAGATGGGTGGGGCGTTGCCGAGGAGATGGTAAGGCGTTGTCAGAGAGGGAGTTATGTGATGTGTGGGCAGGTTGATGGACATGAAGGGGCGGGGTGGTGGGATGGGGGAGGGTTGGGGCGTGTACGCTTAAGCCGTTGGAGGGAGGCGGTCCTGGTTGGGGTCGGGGTGGCGAAGCCGCGGGGAATGCAGCAGTGGGGTGATCGTGGGCCGGATGGGCGGGGGAGTGTTCGAGGAAGGGTCTGGGTCAACGCAGTTGTGGGGAGAAGAGGACGATCGCGGTGGAGACGTGACGAGGGGTGAAGGGGGAGATGGTGGCTGGTGGCGGAAGGGGGGAGTGGGGCTGAAGGAGTGGACGGGGCGGCGTCGCGGGAGGGCCGGGGGTGTGTGTGAGGGTTGGGGAGGGTGTTGGCTAGGGGCGGTGGGTACGCGGAGCAGGGGCCGGGAAGAGGGGGCTCCGTCGGATTGATCCAGTGGCGGGGCGGGTGGGGGTGACCAGGCCGGCGGGTGCGAGGTAGCGGCTAAGGCAGATGTGGGGCCGAGACGAGCGCGAGTGGGGCGTGACGGGCGGGGCGGGGGGGAGCTGGGCGCGCTGGGAGCTCCATGGGTGGGCAGCCTGCGGTGGGTGTACCGATGTGGTGTGGGAAGGGGTAGGAATGAAGGGATTCAAGGGGTGGAAGCGGGTTGGTGGAAGATGGGGCGTATGGAGGCGTGGTCTCCGTTTCACGTGGAACCAAGGAGGAGATGGGGTGCGGCGGGTGTGGGCGCGGGCTCGGAGGGGGAGTAGGAGGTGGTGGGGGTCGGCCGAGGGGGAGCGTGGGAGGCTGGCTGGGTGAGAAGTAGGCGCGGTGGGTGCG
>CAITNQ010000095.1 GCA_903893785.1 uncultured Gemmatimonadota bacterium | reverse complement strand
GGCATGCGCATTGCCGGGCGCATCCTGGGTCAGGACATTGCCCAGAACGTCAATGGCACCGACCTGTTCCCGCGGCTCTGCGTGGCCATGGCGGCCACCGGTCACGGTCTGTTCCTGCTAGGGGGTCGCCCGGGCGTTGCCGAGGGCGTGCGAGACTGGTTGGCCAGCCACCACCCGGCGGTTCGCGTTTGCGGCTGGCACCACGGATATTTCACTCCAGCGGAGGAACCGCAGCTGCTGGCTCGGATGGCCGCCTCAGGGGCGCACCTGGTGCTGGTGGCCTTCGGCGTGCCGCGCCAGGAGAAGTGGCTGAGCGCCCACTTGGGTGAGACCGGAGCCCGCGTCGGCATGGGCGTCGGCGGGCTGTTCGACTTCTACTCCGGGCGCCTGCCGCGGGCCCCCCAATGGCTGCGCGAACTGGGACTGGAGTGGACCTATCGGCTCTACCAGGAGCCAGGTAGAATGTGGCGGCGTTATCTGGTGGGCAACGCGGCCTTTCTGCTGCGGGTGCTCCGGCAGCGGTGGCGTTCCCCCAACCGGCCGCAGGCGCCGGAGGCGATATGAGAGCGATTGTCGTGGCAACCGGGATGGGCGTCGCGGCCGATCCCCTGGCCGGCGGGCGGGCCATAGAGATGCTGCCCGTAGCCGACCGGCCCCTGGTGCAGCACGTGCTCGAGTTGCTGGTTGAGCACGGCATCACGGAGTTCGACTTCATCCTTCACCACCTGCCGGAGCAGTTCGAAGCGTTCCTGGGTGACGGGCGCCGATGGGGGGCCACCTTCCGCTGGCACCTGGCCCAGGATCCGGAGCGCCCGTACGCCAGGATGGCGGCGCTGGCCTGGGATGACAAGGCCGATCCGGTCCTGCTGGTCCATGCCGACACCCTGCCCACCTTGCCGGTACCAGGATGGGCCGAGCCGCCGGCGGGGTCGGCGGTGACGGTCTGGTGCGAAGCCGTTGATGGTGACGCGTCAGGCGCGGCCTGGTCCGGATGGGCCTGGCTGACTCCTGCCATGGCCGCGGCGCTGCCGGCCCGTCTGACCCGGGCCGAGTTGGGCGACTGGCTGCTGGCCCAGACCGCGGTGGATGGCCAGCGGACCATGGTGCCGCGCTGCGGCCGGGTGAAGGACGCGGCCGCCCTGCTTCAGGTGCAGCGCTGGCTGCTCCGCGGCGAGCTGCCGCCGTTCACTGTCCGCGCCCGACAGGACCGTGAGGGCGTATGGTTCGGTCGGCAGGTCAGCGTGGCACCGGACGCGCGTCTCGTGGCGCCGCTCTACCTTGGCGACCGGGTGCGCATAGGCCGAGCCGCGGTGATCGGGCCCGACGCCGTGGTTTGTGGCGAGTCGGTTGTGGATGCGCAGAGCACAGTGGCTGCGTCCTTGGTGCTGCCCGGCAGCTATGTCGGCGAGTTGCTGGAACTGGAAGACGCCATCGTCGACCGTGGCCGCCTGATCAACACCCGTCTAGGGGCCGTCGTCACGTTGACCGACGCCTTCATCCTGGGCAGCCTCGATGTGGGGGGGCCCGGGCCCTGGCTGGCTCGCCTGGCCGCGCGCGCGCTGGCTGCGGCCGGCCTACTACTCAGTTGGCCGGTAGTGCTTGTGACCGCCCTTTGGTTCGGACTGCGAGGTTCCCTGCTCACCGAGGAGGTGGTACGGCTGCCGGCCCCGGCCGGTCGGGGTTCATGGCGCACGTACCGGCTGAGGGTCTTCGGGGGCGCGGCAGGATGGTCATCGCCGGCCGGGCCCTGGCAGCGGCTCTGCACGCGCGTGCTGCCCGGGCTCTGGCACGTGCTGTGCGGTCGCCTGCACCTGATCGGGCTGCCGCCGCGGACACCGTCTGAGATCGCGGCCCTGCCGGACGACTGGCAGTCGCTGTACTTAGGCAGCCGGGCCGGACTGCTGACCGAAGCAGAGGCCCGCGGCGAGTCACCCGAGCCGGGTAGCGAACTGCAATACCTTGCCGAGGCGGTCACCGCGGCGCACCGCAACCCGGGCTACAGCGCCCGCGTCTGCGGCCGGTACCTGTTGGCCCTGTGCGGCCGCCGCTGAGAACATGCACCCACCCTGCCACCGTAGGAGAACGGCTTGTCGGAGACCCGTCAGACCCTGACGACCGGTGAGATCGCCCGTTACTGTGGGGTCAATTTCCGTACCGTCATTCGCTGGATAAAGCGGGGCCACCTGAAGGCATACCAACTACCCGGGCGGGGTGACAACCGCGTCCTGGTCGCCGAGTTCCTGCGCTTCCTGGCCGCCAACCACATGCCGGTGCCCACCGAACTGAGCAGCGGCGGCCCGCAGCGAGTCCTGATCGTCGACGACGATGGCCCTTCGGCGCGCTCCATCCAGCGACTCCTGCACCAGGCCGGCTTTGAGACCCAGATCGCCGAGGACGGTTTCCGCGCCGGCGTCCTGCTGGAGGAACTCAACCCGGCCGTGATGACCCTGGACCTGAGCATGCCGGGACTGCCGGGCACGGATGTGGTACGCTTCGTACGCAGCCGCCCGAACCTGGCCGCCACGCGCATCCTTATCGTCTCGGGCATGCCCCAGGAGGACCTGGCAGCCGCCGTTTCGCTGGGGGCCGATGACTACCTGCAGAAGCCGTTCGACAGCGCCCAACTGGTGGCAAAGGTGAGCGCCCTGGCCGGAGCGGCCGACGCCTGAGGCAGCGGCCGTCGGCCATCGCCGGCCGCACCCGGATCAAGTGGGCCTGGTACCGCAGCCGCGTCTGCCAGCCCGATCCGGGCCCACCCGGCAGGGCCGCGCGATCAAGACTGACCGGCCGCCTCGCTCCGTGAGGCATCGGGGCCATCAATGGGCACCTCGACTACGAAGGTCGCCCCTTGCCCTGGTTGGTTCTCCAGGGTCAACCGGCCTTGGTGGCGCTTGACGACAATGTCGTAGGAAATGCTCAGCCCCAACCCCGTGCCATGCCCTGGTGGTTTGGTGGTGAAGAAGGGCTCGAAAATGCGTGTGCGCACGGCCTCGGGCACGCCGCGGCCGCTGTCGCTGACACTGCAGCACGCCCAGGTCCCTGACTGCCAGGTGCGCACGCGGATGCGCCCTCGCTGCCCCCCAGCGGACTCGGCCACGGCCTGGGCCGCGTTCATCAGCAGGTTGAGGAACACCTGACTGAGCTGGCCAGGCATGCAAAGCACCTCGGGCACAGCACCTAGTTCGGTCTCCACCTCGGCGTGCTGACTGAGCGTCTTGCGGGCGATGACCAGCGTATCGTGCAGCAGTCGGTTCAGGTCGGACCGCCGCAACTGATCGCCATGGTCGGCCCGGGACAGATCGCGCATGCTCGTGAGGATGGTGGTGATCCGCGCGAAACCGTCCGCAGACTCCGTAAAGAGCTCATCCATGTCGCCGCGCAGGTACTCCAGATCCGCTTCGGCCTCCTGGGCGCGCACGGCCTGGAGCTCGGTCTGCCAGTCCCCGTCGCCCTCCAGGAGGGTCAGTACCCGCTGGTGCGCCGCCAGCACCTGATCGATGGCGGCGAAGCGCTCGCGGAGGGCGTTGAAGTTGGTGTACACAAAACTCAGGGGGTTGTTGATCTCGTGGGCCACGCCGGCGGCCAACTGCCCCACGGAGGCCAGCTTCTCGTGGAGGTAGAGCTGGGCCTGGGTCTCCTGGAGCTGGCGGGTCCGTTCGACTACCCGCCGTTCCAAGCTTTCGTTGGCCGCCCGCAGGGCTTCAAGGGCCTCGCGGCGCCTGAGCGCGGCGGCAAAGGTGGCCGCCGACAACTGCAGGACGGCCAGGTCGTCGCCGGTCCACGCGCGGCTTTGGCCCACCGTTTCCAGCCCGACGCAACCGAGTAACTGCCCGGCCGAGAAGAGGGGCACCAGGACCGCCGACTCGGTACAGCGGCGGGCAAGAAAAGCCCGATCAGGGGCCGCCTCCTCGGGCAGGTCGGCGACCGCCGCCAGGGTGAAAACCTCGCGTTCCTGCAGCCGATCGTGGAGCCACGGCGTGGTCGCGGCATCGGCCTGCCAGGGACCCGCGTGGGTCACACCTTCAGCCTGCCACAGGTGCGACTGATCGAAACGAGCCCCGTCGGCAGAGGCCAGGGCCACGAGAGCTCGGTCGACACCGGCATGGCGACCGATCACCCCCAGGTACCGGTTGATCTCGCCATCGGTGGCCCCGGGGTCAATGTTGATGAAATGAGCCGCCATCCGCGCCACCAGCCCCAGATTCTCCACACTGCGCCGCAGCGCCTACTCGGCACGCGTGCGGGCCGTGATGTCCGTCTGAATGCCGACGAAGTTGGTCAGCTGGCCGTCGGCGTCGAAAACGGGCTGGATCTCCAGGGCGATCCAGTATTCGGTGCCGCTCCTGTCGTAATTGAGCAACTCGGCTTTTACGGGTTCGGCGCGGTGGAGCTGCGCACCGATACGGCGCACCACGTCGATGTCGGTGGCCGGTCCCTGAAGGATCTCCCGCGGTTTCCTACCTGCCACTTCGGCCAGAGAGTAGCCCGTCAGGCGGGTAAAGCCCTCGTTGACCCACTCAATGCGCCGTTCGGCATCGCAGATGATAACCGAACTGCTGGTCCAGCTGGCTACCATGGACAGCTTGCGGGCCTCGGCATCCTGCAGGCGCAGCAGGTGTTGCGCCTGCTGGAGACTGCGGAACTGCTCGCTCATGCGGCGGTTGGTTTCGCGCAGTTCGGCGCGTTGGGCGCCCAATCGGTCCGCCAAGGCCTGCAGGTCATCCAGCGCCAGCTGCTGCGACTGCATCACCTGAATCAGGTCCACAGTCGGGTCGTGCAGGGGGAAGTCGCTTAACAGCAGGCGGTAAGACTCCAGTTCGCCCGTGCTGGTAACCCAGGGCGAGCCGAGGAACAGCACGCCATCGCCCCCGTCGGGTACCGCCGCAAAGTGACCACGGATGGGCAGACCGGTGGCTCGGTGGTGCAGCAGGATAAGGACACCCGGGTGACAGCGAATCCAGTCCCAACCCGCCCCTTCGGGCCGACGAACGGCAAAGAGCTCGGCAAAGGACGCGCCCACGACGAAGCTGGAAGACACGCGGGCCAGCGATCGACCGGCCTGGCGCAGGCGGCCATCGCCGGCGAAGACCAGGTGGAACGGGAACAGGGCCTGGAACAACTCCGACCCCAGCTGCACCTGCCCGATCGGGTCCGGTGGCACCTCCGGCATTGGGGTCATGGTGCCGACCAGTCCACCAGGAAGACATCGTGATCAGCCCCCCGCGCGCGGCTGGCCCGCAGCTCGACGTGAACCGCCACCCCAAAGCGCTTGGCCAGGCCGCGTACCAGGCCCACGACGAAGTTCGTCAACCCGGCCCGCGAACTGACGTAGTGGAGTTCCAGGCTGTGTGACGTCAGATCGGTGCAGCTCAGTTGGGGGGGGCGCAGCTGCGGGTAGATCATGGCCACCCGGGTATGCAGCTGATCCAGGTTGTGCAGGAACTCACCCAGTGATCGGCCGGTAACCGCCATCAGCGGGCCATACCCTTTGGCCGCTGTATCGAGGACCCACCATTCGCCGAAGGCTACCAGCAGCTCCTCCACTGGCCAGCCGGTAACCTCGGCCGTGGTGGTCACCAATCCGTACGTCAGTTCGTCGGGATAGGGCTGGTTGCTGAGGAAGAATTCGTCCTCCACGCCAACGCGCTGGCATACCTGCTGCCAGGTGGCAGCGCCGTGTTGGCGGCTAACCATATCTTGCAGGGCTCTGTTCACCATGCCGTACATAGGTTGCTCCCGACTCGGTGGTGCCTATCAGCGGGTCAACGCCGCGCCCCCGGCTGCCAGCCCGGGCCCGGCTGCAGTTCGCAACACATGCTGCACCACCTCGGGCGGGCAGTTGAACCGCGCGTCCAACCCCGACGAACCTGTACCCGCTGAGGTGTAGCCCACCAGCGGGCCGAAGCGCCAGGGACCACCGCACAGGTAACGCGGGCAATCGGCGTGGGTCACCACGGGGCGACCGCCCGGCAGGCATATCTGCCCGGCATGCGTATGCCCTGACAGCATGGCGTCGATGCCGCAATACCTGGCCTGGCGGTACAGCTCGGGGGAGTGCGAGAGCAGCAGTTTTACCTCGTCGCGGGGCAATGGCGCCAGCGCCTTCTCCAGGTTGTCGGCCAAGTAGAAGTGGGTATCATCGACTCCCACCAAGTGGAACCGGCAGCCCTGCCGATCGACAGCGATGGATTCGTTGATGAGCATGCGAACGCCAACGCGCTCCAACTCCGGCACCATCTCGACACAGTCATGGTTGCCCAGAATGCCGTACATCGGCGCGTCGACGCAGCGCCGGACCTCGGCCATACGCTCCACGCACAACCCGTACGGACCTCGGGTATCGAAGCGGAAGTCGCCGGTAACTACGGCCAGGTCACACCTCACCCCGGCCAGGCAACGAAGAATCCCCTGGTACACTGCCTCGCTGCCGTCCACATGCACGTCGCTGAGCTGCAGGATGGCCAGGCCATCGAGGCCGGCAGGCAGGCGTGGCACGGTCAACGGCCGCTCGCGGAGGACGACCTGGGAGGCGTTGCGACGGCCCCGCTGGCGCAGGCCCAGGCAGGTCAAACCGGCGGCCAGGACCCGGGGCAACCACTCCCAGTTCTCCGGGTGCAGGCGCGCCCTGCCTGAACTCAGGCGGTACGCACTGTGGTCGGCCTGGATGGCCAACCTCAGCGCCAGGTGCACGTGCCCGATGCGGGCTTCGAGTTGTTCGTAGTCAGTCGGCAAAGGGCAGGCAACGGCTCAAGGAGTTACCGGTACCAGGCAGCAGCAGGGCGCCCGGGCCCCACTGCCTCAACCTCAGACTATATCGCGTGCGGGGCGCTGGAGCAACCGGAGCGCGGCGCCACGGTCGGATCCAGGCCCGGTCCCGCCGCAGCTGGCCGGCCCAGCAGGCGGTACCAACCAGCCTCGGCCGGTCGCCAGGCGCCTTGCGCATACCCGCGGTGGAGGCGATGGTACTCAGTCGCCCCGGCATGGGGGCAGGCGCCGGCCCTGGCCGACAGGGGTTGCCGGCGCCAGGACCAAGTGGACCCGGCGAGGAACGCAATGGCGCCAGAAACAGCCAGGCAGGCAGTGGAGCAAACCCCAGTTGAACCCCCGGGGCCGGCCATCACCGCCAGGCGGGGCCTCCATCTGGTCTCGTGGAACGTCAATGGTCTGCGGGCGGTCAGCCGCAAAGGCGGCCTGGAGTGGCTGCGTCGCTGCGGTGCCACCGCCATCTGCCTGCAGGAAGTACGCTGCACCGCCGCCCAGGCCGGCAACGACCTGCTGCCTGGTTATCGGGCCCACTGGGACACGGGTGAACGACTCGGCTATGCTGGCGTCGCCACGTTCACCCGGAAGAAGCCGGTCTCCGTGCGGCGCGGCCTGGGGCATCCCGAACTGGATGCCGAGGGACGACTGCTGACCGTGGAACTCGAGGATCTGTACCTGGTCAATGTGTACACCCCCAATGTTCGCCGCACCCTGGAACGCCTGCCCCTGCGCACCGAGGTGTGGGACCCGGCGTTCCTGGCGTACTGCCGTCAACTCGAGCAGCACAAGCCGGTGGTTTTCTGCGGCGATCTCAATGTATCGCACCAAGAAATCGACCTAGCCAATGCCCGCGCCAACCGTGGCAATGCCGGCTTCACCGACCAGGAGCGCGCCGGTTTCGGCCGTCTGCTGGCCGCCGGTTTTGTCGATGCCTTCCGCCACTTCGAACCAGGTCCCGGCCACTACACCTGGTGGAGCAATCAGCCCGGCGTGCGCCAGCGGAACATCGGCTGGCGCATCGATTATTTCCTGGCCTCGGCGGGCCTGTTAGCACGGATCCAGGCGGCGCAGATCCATCCCGATGTCCTGGGTTCCGACCACTGTCCGGTGAGCCTGACCCTGGATGGCCCGCCACCCCGCCGCCGCGCCATGCGACCGTCGCCGGCGGCGTCGCCGCCAGCCGCGTCGACACGAGCCGCCCGGCAGCGTCGGCCGGACAAGGACGCCCCAGCGACGGCCGGTGGCGCCGCCCGTCGCCGGCAGCCGACCGCCCCGGACCAGAGCGATTAGGATGGCGCAGCCCCCCACGGATGGCCGGACAACGGGCAGCCTGGGCCCGGCGGAACTGCGGTGATTCTCATTACCGCTCAGTCGGGCAGCAATGGCAACGCCATTTACGTCGAGAGCCAGGGCGTGGCATTGATCATCGATGCCGGGATCAGCGGCGTGCAGGCCCGCACCCGACTGGCCGCGTTGGGCGTGGATATCGGGCAGGCCACCGCCCTGCTGATCTCCCATGACCACAGTGATCACGTCCGCGCGGCTGGCGTCTTCCACCGGCAGTTCGGCCTGCCCCTGTACATGACCGAGGCGACCCATCGCGCCGCCCAGCGATCCGTGGGCCTGGGGCAGTTGCGCGAGGTGCGTCACTTCCGCGCCGGCGAGGTACTGTCCTTCGGGGCCCTCCGCGTGGAAACGGTACCCACCCCCCATGATGGCGTTGACGGTGCCGCCTTCGTCATCGACGATGGTCGGGTCCGCCTCGGCGTGCTGACGGATCTGGGCCATGTGTTCCCGGGCCTGGCCCAGGTGCTCGCCTCGCTGGACGGCGTGCTGTTGGAGAGCAACTATGACCCGGTGATGCTCGACAATGGCCCGTACCCGCCGCACCTGAGGGCTCGTATCCGGGGTGACGGCGGCCACCTGTCCAATGCCGAGAGCGCCGAACTGCTGGCCGGTCTGCCCGACGATCGCCTGCAGTGGGCTTGCCTGGCCCACCTGTCAGCGCACAACAACACGCCCGAAGTAGCCCTGGCCACGCACCAGGAGCGGCTCGAGGGCCGATTCCCCTTGACCATCGCCAGTCGCTGGGTGGCGTCGGGCCCCATGGAACTCCAGACCTGAGCCAGGCAGACGGAACCGGGGTCTGTGCCGCCGCCCTTGACGCCTCCAGATAACGCCGCCTATGTCTGTGGGCGTGGCCGCGCGCCCGCCTGGTCGCCGGTAGCAGGCAGGTCGCGCTGGGGGCACAGGAGACTCAATGGAAGACAGGGACACTGGGCTGCCTGTTCTCGGCCTGCGGCTACTGGTCGACATGCCGTTGCGCGATCCATCTGTCTGCCGCGGGCCGGACGGCACCTGGTACCTGACCGGCACCGCGCCGCCGGGTTGGGGGCAGAACCAGGGCGTGGCCCTGTGGTGTTCGCCGGACATGCGGGCCTGGACCGCGCTGGGGACGGTCTGGGAATACGGTCAGAGCCCCTGGCACCGCCCGTACAAAGAAGCGGGCAAACCCCTGTGGGCCCCCGAGGTCTTCTACCTGCATGACACTTTCTGGCTGACGTATTCCATGCCCGGCTGGGACGGCACCGCGGCCACCTCCGGATCTGGCCTGCTGCGCAGTCTGAGCGGCAGGGCCAGAGGGCCCTATGTGGATGTCCAACCCGAGTGCCGACTGGGCGATGAGATCGATGCGTCGCTGTTTGTCGACGGCAATGGCACGGTTTACTTCGCTTGGCACAGCGGCAAGCTGGCACCCATGCGCCCGGACATGGGCGGACTGGCGGGGCCGTGCACCTGGTTACGGACCGCCCGCCCGGATGCCGACCCGCGCCACCACTCTTCCCTGTGTCCGCTGATCTTCGGCTCCGATTCGCACGACCACGTGGGTTACGAGGGGATGTTCCTGTTCCGCGCCGACGGTCGTTATTACCTGTGCTGCGGCGAGCATTTCCACGGCCGTTACAGCTGTGCGGTGGCCAGCGCCGACCACCTGACGGGCCCCTACGGCGACCGCTACGAAGCCATACCCCACGCCGGGCACACCATGTTCTTCGCCGACGCCGACGGCAGTTGGTGGTGCACGTATTTCGGCAGCGACCCGTCGGCCCCGTGGCAGGAGAAGCCGGGCCTGGTGGCCGTGGATTTCGCCCCTGACGGCCGCGTGCACCCGGTCGAACGCCCGGGGTGGCCACGCTGAGCCTGGCGCCTGGCCATCACCTGCTCGCCGCGTACCTGGAGGCGCCCTGTGACAACCCCCATGATGCCGCGCCAGCGCGTGCTGGAGGCGCTGGCGTACCGTCCGGTAGACAAGATACCGCTGCAGGTCCACCCGTCGCCGGGCGGCCTGTATGAACACGGGCACCTACTGGTCGAACTGATGCAGCGCTGCTACCCGGATTTCGGCCCCCTGGGCGACCTCCAGGTGCCAGTACCGCCCGCTGAGGACTTCGACGCCGATGGCCGCTACCACCGTCGCCTGACCGACGCCTGGGGCACGGACTGGGAGTTCCGCCTCTACGGTGTCTGGGGCCATCGGACTGGCTACCCGCTGGCCGACATGGCCCGCCTGGCCACGTACCGCCCACCGCCGGCCGTGCGGCTGACCGGCCAGGCCCTGGCGCAGGCCCGCCGTGGTGGTGCCACGCACCGTCAGACGTGGTTCCACGTGGGCGGCGGCGCCAGTCTGTTCGAGACCATGCAGTCACTGCGCCCCTACGAAGACTTGCTGATCGACTTGGCGCACGACACGCCGGAGGTCAACCGCCTGGCGGACATGCTGGTGGAACACAGTGCCGTAGCCGTGGCCAATGCCCTGGCGATCGATGCCGACGCGTTCAGCGTGGGTGACGACTTCGGTACGCAGCAGGCCCTGATCCTGTCGCCGGCCATTTGGCGGCGCTTCTTCAAGCCGCGCTACCAACAGCTGCTGGCCCCCCTGGTCAAGGCCGGCAAGCACGTGCTGTTCCATTCCTGCGGCTGCATCGGCCCGCTGCTCGATGACCTGCGCGAGGTCGGTGCCAGCGCCATCTGGCCACAGCTGCCCCTGTTCGATCTCCGCGAGCTGGCCCGGCGCTGTCGTGACCTGGGCCTCGCCGTGCAGTTGCACCCGGATCGGGGCGAACTGATGCAGCGGGGCACGCCGTCGCAGGTGCGCGACTATATGCGGTCGCTGTTGGACGCGTTTGCGCCCCAGAACGGCGGCTCATGGTTGTACCTGGAAATCGACCCCGGATTCCCCTGGGCCAACGTGGCCGCGCTGTTCGAGGCAGCGCTGCAACTGCGCGGCGAGGTGTGAGCCAAGGCCCCTGACCTACCTGACCGGAGACATGCCCCCGTGAGGCGAACTACCTGTCGCGACGTTGTAGTGCAAGTGAACACGCCCCTGGAAGCGCCGGCCTGGGCCCTGCTTGAGCGGCAGTTGCTGGCCGCGCAGGCAGCGGCCTGCGAGGTGTTCTACGAGCGGTTCTTCGACGAGCGGGGCTTCCTGCGCTGCGTGCCCCGCTGGTCCGGCGACGATGGACCGGACGACGCCCTGGAGAATGTGCTCAACTGGACCCTGCTGCACGCTCTGGGCGCCGATGACCGGGTGCTGCAGCTGTATAAGCAGGCCCTGGAGGGCCATTTCCAGCAATACACGGCGGCGCGGACCACCGCCGTGGAGCTGGGCCGCGAGGGCATGTACTACCAGGAGTTCCACGCCTGCTTTGACTGGTTCCACCACGGCGAGGCCTGGTCGGTGATCTTCCTGCAGGGGCTGTCGGATCCCCACGACGAGCGACTGGTCGCACGGTTGCGCCGCTGGGCCAGCTGGTACATGGGCGACGACCCCCACGTGCCCAACTACGACAAGGAGCATCGCGTCATCCGGAGCTTTTTCACCGGATCCAGGGGCCCACTGCTGCGTCCGGCCACTGCCCTGGAATGGGCCGGCGACCCCATCGATGTGTCCGGCCGCTTCGATGCCCTGCACGGCGAGACCAGCTTCCAGGAGATGCTGGACCACTTCCGCGACTATACCGACGTGGTGGGCGACAATCACGTGAACATGGCGGCAACCACGCTGGGCCTGGTGGCCTTTGCACTGACCGGCGAGAGCCGATATCGCGACTGGCTGGTGGACTACCTGGATGCCTGGGTGGAGCGAACGCAGGCCAACGGCGGGCTGCTGCCCTCCAGCGTGGGCCTCGATGGCCGGACCGAGAGCGGCTACGGGTGGTACGGCGGGGTGTATGGGTGGGGTTTCAGCGTCATGCAGATCCCCTGGAAGGGACAGGTGGCGCACCGTGCCTACCACACGCGGACGCCCTATGCGCTGGCCAACGGACTGCTGATGACCGGCAACCGCGCCTATGTGGACCTGTGGCGCGGTGTCATCGACGTGGTGAACAGCCACGCCCGGCAGGAGCAGGGCCGGACCGAATACCCACATATGTACGGCCGTCTCGATCGCCTGGCCCGCATCCAACAGGGGCAGACGCTGGACGGCCTACCGGCGGAAGGCCCCACCGGCTGGTACGAGTTCCGGCCGCACCGATTCGCTCCCAGTGCCGACGCGCTGTTCTACTGGACCCGGGATCGTTCGTCGCTGGATCTGCTCGACGGCCGGCCAGCGTGGGTGCAGTACCTGGACGGCGACAACCCCACGTACCCGGAGACGGCCCTGCGGGCTGCTCTGGAGTCCGTGCGCCAGCGGGTCGCCGGCATCCGCGCCTACGGACGCGCTCCGGACATGACCATGTCGGACGACATGAACGGCCTGAACCCGTGCCTGACCGAAGCCCTCACCCAGTTGATGCTGGGTGGTCTGCCCACCGGACGCGAGGTACACGTGCTGCACGCGCAGGTGCGCTACTTCGACCCGGCGAACCGTCGCGCCGGGCTGCCGCCCGAGGTGGCGGCCCTGGTGGAGCGAATCACCGATGAAGGCGTGGTCCTGCAGTTGGTGAACCTGGACCCGGTGGCAGGCCGATCGGTGGTGGTGCAAGCCGGTGCCTATGCCGAGCACGAGATCACCCTGGTGCACTGCGAACCCGTGGCCGAAGCGCACGGCGCACCCGGGGCGGCGGCGGCGGCACCCGCCCAAGCCGGTCAACAGGTCCGGGCGCCGCACGTGACGATCCAACTCGAACCGGGAGCCGGAACCCGACTGACGCTGCGGTTGCGGCGGTACGCCCAACTGCCCACGTTCGCCTTTCCCTGGGCCTGAGGCCCCAGCGCCCGGAGGCCTGCCCTGCAGAGCAGGCCTTGATGGGCCCGTCCATCACTCGCGCCGGCCAGAACGGCGCCCCGAGGAGCAAACCATGGAGACCGCCACGCGTCATCGGCCGCCCGTGTTGGAGATCACCACGCCCCAGGCGCCGCCAACCTGGGCCCTGCTCGAGCGCCAGCTGCTGGCGGCCCAGACGCAGGCCTGCGAGCTGTTCTATGCCCGGTACTTCGATGAGCGCGGTTACCTGCTTTGCATCCCCCGCTGGTCCGGCGACGATGGTCCCGACGATGCGCTCGAGAACGTGCTCAATTGGACCGTGCTGCACGCCCTGGGCGGTGACGACCGCGTGCTGGAGCTATACAAGAAGGCGCTGGAGGGGCACTTCCGTCAGTACACCGAAGCCCGCACCACGGCCGTGGAGATGGGTCGCGAGGGCATGTATTACCAGGAGTTCCACGCCTGCTTCGACTGGTTCCACCACGGCGAGGCCTGGTCGGTCATCTTCTTGCAGGGCCTGTCGGATCCCGGTGACGAACGGCTGATCGCACGCATGCGGCGTTGGGCCAGCTGGTACATGGGCGATGACCCGCATGTGCCCAACTACGACAAGGAGCACAAGGTCATCCGCAGTTTCTTCAGCGGGTCGCGCGGTCCGCTGCTCCGGCCCGCCACGGCCCTGGACTGGGCCGGTGACCCGATTGATGTCGAAGGGCGATTCGACGCACTCCACGGCGAGACCAGCTTCCAGGAGATGCTCGACCATTTCCGCGACTACAACGACGTCGTCGGCGACAACCACGTGAACCTGGGCGCCACGACCCTGGGGCTGGTGGCCTATGCCCTGACCGGCGAAGAGGCCTACCGCGACTGGGTGCTCGAGTACCTCGGTGCATGGGCCGAACGCACCCGGCAGAACGGCGGCATTATCCCCTCCAGCGTGGGTCTGGATGGCACTGTCGCCAGCGGTTACGGGTGGTACGGCGGGGTGTACGGATGGGGCTTCTCCGTCATGCAGATACCGTGGCGCGGCCAGCTGGGCCACCGGGCCGTACACAGCCGCACACCTTTCGCCTTTGCCAACGCCATGCTGCTGACGGGCGATCGTGCATGGGTCGACCTGTGGCGCGGCGTCATTGATGCCGTCAACGCCAACGCCCGCGTCGAAGACGGCCAGACCCTGTACCCGCACATGTACGGACGCTTGGATCGCCTTGAGGCCCTGCAGCGCGGCGGCTCGCTCGAGTCGCTGCCGGCCGTTGGGCCGACCGGCTGGTACCTGTACACGCCCCAGAAGTTCGCGCCGAGCAACCAGGCCCTTTGGTACTGGACCGGCGATCGCTCGGCCCTGGACCTGACCGGTGACCCTCCTGCCTGGGTGCGTTTCCTTGACGGGCAGGACCCGGCCTATCCGGAGCAGGCGCTGCGCGCCGAGCTTGATTCGGTGCGCCGCCGGGTGGCTGCCTTCCGGGCGGACCGCAGGTCCCCGGACATGACCATGTCGGATGACATGAACGGCTTCAACCCCTGCGCCATCAATGCGCTGACCGAGCTCATGCTGGGCGGCCTGCCCACGGGGCGCGAGGTGCACGTGCTGCACGCCCAGGTGCGCTACTTCGACCCAGTGCGCCGCCGCGCCGGTCTGCCTGACCAGGTGGGGGCGCTGGTGGAGCGCATCACGGACGACGGCGTGGTCCTGCAATTGGTCAATCTGGACCCGGTTGCCCCCAGGACCCTGGTCCTCCAGAGCGGTGCCTATGCCGAGCACCAGATCCTCAGCGTCAGCCAGGCACCGGTGACCGGAGACCGGGCCAGCGATGGCCCCCCCACGCCCGAGGCCATGCCGGTCGATCAGGCGCAGCTGACCGTGCGCCTGGCCCCCGGGGCCGGAGCCAGGCTGACGCTCCGATTGCAGCGGTACGTCAACGCGCCCACGTTTGCTTTTCCCTGGGTGTGATCGGACCCGGAGCCGTCGTTCGCGGCCGCGCGTTGGCGCGGTACCGGTGTGAACGACGGCTCCCCCCCCCCGCGGCATGGCTGCCGCCCATGGACCTGCGGCCGCCCGGGCGCCCGGGCCTCCGTGGGTAACGGTCAGGCTCGCCTCGCGGGGCGAACGGTCCCGGATACTCCCGGTGACGAACACGGCCATCAGAAGGGAGCAACGGATGAAGCGCGTCGTCTTGACCGGGATCACCGGCAAAGTAGCCCAGGCCCTGGTCCGGCAGCTGGCCGATGTGTATGCAATCAGCGGCGTCAGTATCGCGCGCATGGATCAGGTACTCGCGCAGGGCGGTTTCACCACGTGGGCCGAGCAGCTGGCGGCGTACCGCGCCTTGGTGATGGAGCAGCTGTGCGCGGCATTCGCCGGCCAGGACGCCGTGGCCCATCTGGGCTGGAACACCCGCGACGAGAACTGCAGCCGCGGCCTCGACCCACTCAATGTCTTGGTCACCGACTGCGTGTACCAGGCCGCCCTGGCCACGGCTGTACCGCGACTGTACCTGGCCAGTTCGGTCCATGCCTATGACTTCTACCGCGACCGCGACCCTGACCAGACACCCGTCGGCCCCTGGCCCGAGGTGAGCCTGGACCCGTTCGGCTGGCCGCCCACAAGCCTGTACGGGGTGAGCAAGCGGTGGATGGAGATCGCCGGCCAGCTGTACGCCAAACGCTTGGCGCCGGGGCAGAAGATCCTGGTGGTTCGTCTGGGCGACGTGTCCCGCGACGGCCGACCTCACCATGCCGAGTTGCGGCTGTGGGACAGCCATGTGGACCTGGCGGGGCTGTTCAGCGCCTTCGTGGAATGCCCTGCCGATGCCCCCAACTACAGTTGCGTGTACGGGGTCTCTGACAACCGCGAGGCCAGAAGCGGGAAATCCCTGCTGGACCCGGTGAACCCATACGGATTCGTGCCACGCGGCAATGCCTTCACCGAACCGAACCGGCGCTGACCCGAGGCAGCACCCCGCGGCCGGTGAGGCTCTGATCAGCCAGGCAGCACCGAGCCGCTGCGGGCCCGCCGGGCCCAGAGGTGGATCGGCCTCTGGTCGCGCACATGGCGCGGCCACCGACTGACCCGCAACCTGACCCGCCTCTGAAGTGCCGCACCTCCGCCAGGTCCCTGCCGGCCGCGACACGGGACGCAGCGGACAGGATCGTGCCGCCCATGGGCGCCGGCTGCTGTCGGCGCCCATGGCACCGACACGGAGTTGTCAACTTGACAAACAGATAAACGGACCCCATTATTGCTAATAGACCTGATAAACACTGATACGCATTCAACCCGGGAGGAACCATGACCATGGATCCCATCGAGACCCTCATGCAGGAACACCGGACCATCGAGCGCGTCATCGACCGCCTCGTGGATCTAGTAGAGGCAGCAACAGGGCGCGGCACCCTCGAACGACAGCCGGCGGCCGACGCGCTGGAGTTCATCCGCCATTTCGCCGATGGCTGCCACCACGCGAAGGAGGAGGGGCACCTGTTCGCCATGATGGGTGATATGGGTTTCCCCCGGGAGCAGGGCCCCCTGGCCGTCATGCTGTTCGAGCACGAGCAGGGGCGCGCCTGCGTGCAAGCCATGCTGGCCAACCTTGAGGCAGCCAGCCAGGGTGACGCCACAGCGGTCGAGCAGTTCGCGGCCGCCGCCCACGCATACGCCGACCTGCTGCGCGGCCATATTCAGAAAGAAGACCAGGTGCTGTACCCCATGGCCGTCCGGGCCATGTCGGCCGCCGATTATCAGGCCCTGACGACTCGCTTCCAGGCCCAGGACGCCCAGGACCGGGCCACGGGCCAACCGCAGAAGTGCCTTGCGCTGGCAGAGGAGTTGACCGCAGGCATGGCCACCTGTGCTGGGGCGGAGACGCCTGCCGACGGCTGTCTCATGTGTTCCCACTCCTGCCAGTAGCACCAGCGACCACCAGCGCTCTGCCACCAGCGCCCGTCCGGCCTGCAGGCCGGGCGGGCGCGCTGTTGCCGGCCAATGCTTAAGTTTGTCGGCGCCGTGCCGCGGCGGCCGCAAGCCGCGGTCCCTGCCCGTCAGCACCGTGGGGGAAGATGATGGAGAAGCCGGACATCGCAGCGGTGATCGGCGCCGGGATCATGGGCCACGGCGTGGCCCAGTGCCTGGCCGAGAACGGGGTTCGCGTACGCCTGGTGGACCAGAGCGCACAGCTGCTGGACCGGGCCAGGCAGTGGATCAGCGACAACTTGGACTACATGGTGGAGCTCGGCCGGCTGCCAGCCGGGGGTCCGCCGGCCATACGCGCGCGCATCGACTATGTCACGGACCTGGAGCCCGCACTGCCCGGGGTCGGCTATGTGCTCGAGGCGGTGACCGAGAACATGGATGTCAAGCGTCAGGTCTGGCAGCAGCTCGGGCAGCACGCGCCGGCTGACGCGGTCCTGGCGTCGAACACCTCGTCCTATGACATCAACGAATTGGCCGCAGGCATCACCGGACCCGGACGCATTCTGGGCACGCACTGGTTCCACCCGCCGCAGATCACGCCGTGCGTCGAAGTCATTCCCGCCGACCGGACCCTGCCGGCCTGCGTCGACTGGACGCTGGGTTTCCTCACCGCCATCGGCAAGGTGCCGACGGTGTGTCGGAGTGCCGCGGGTTTTGTCGCCAATCGCATCCAGCTGGCCATGGCGCGCGAAGCCCTGGCCCTGGTCGAAGAAGGCCTGGCCACACCAGCCGAAGTAGATCGGATCGTCAAGACCTCATTCGGGTTCCGCCTGAGCGCCTTCGGCCCGTTCGAGATCATCGACCAAGCGGGCGCCGACACGTACCGCCGGGTGTACGAGTACCTGTACGCAAAGATGCCCCGCGAAGCCTTCAGCCCGGCCGCGCTGCTCGAGCGCCAGGTCGCCGCCGGACGCACGGGCCTGAAATCGTCGGCCGGTTTCTACGACTACGGGCCGGGGGCCGCCGACGCCATGCGGCGCGAGCGCGACCGGCGCCTCTACGCGCGGCTTGACCTGTGCCGTTCCGAGTGGGGGATGTCGGATGCCCCCTGAGCGCATCATCAACTGTGCGGTTACCGGCGCCATTCACGTTCCCAGCCAAACCCCGTACCTGCCGATCACGCCGGCGCAGATCGCCGCTGACGCGATCGCCGCCGCGGACGCTGGGGCTGCCACGGTGCACCTGCACGCCCGCCATCCGGACACCGGCCAACCCAGTTCCGACCCGGAGCTCTTCGCGGACTTCTGCGGCCGCATCGCCGCTCAGAGCGAGGTGGTGATTGGCATCACCACCGGCGGCGGCCTGGGCATGACGCCCGAACAGCGTTTGGCGGCCGTCCAGCGACTGCAGCCAGAACTGGCCTCGCTGAACATGGGCTCGATCAACTTCGGGCTGTTCCCGATGAAAGACCGCATCGCGTCCTACCAGCACGAGTGGGAGGCCGAGTACCTGGAGATGACGCGCGACTTCGTCTTCCGCAACACCTTCCGCGACTGCGACCGCATGCTCCGTCTGCTGCGCGATGTCGGCACCAAGCCCGAACTGGAGTGCTACGACATCGGGCACCTGTACAACACGGCCCACTTTGTCGACCAGGGGCTGCTCGAGCCGCCGTTCTGGTTTCAGTTCATCATGGGCGTCCTGGGCGGCATCGGCCCGTCAGTCGAAAACCTGCTGCACTTCAAGACGACGGCGGACCGCCTGTTCGGCAGCGACTACGTGTGGTCTGTACTGGCCGCCGGCAAGCACGAGATGTCGCTGGGCACTGTGGGCGCGGTACTGGGCGGCGCTGTACGCGTGGGCCTGGAAGACAACCTGTACCTCTCCAAAGGCGTACTGGCGCGCAGCAACGCCGACCTAGTGGCCAAGATGCAGCGCATTCTCAACGAACTGGGCCTGCAGGCCGCCACTCCCGCGCAGGCCCGGCAGCTGCTCAGGTTGAAGGGCCGCAGCCAGACGCGCTTCTGAACCGGCGGCAGACGGCGCCCGTTCCCGGAGCGTAGCGGCCGGTGCAGCCAGCACGGCGCAGTGCCGCGGCTGGGCCGCGGCGCCGGGCGAGGCACTGAGGTAATCACCCCAGGATGACCCATGGACACGCCGATGGACCTGGCACGTCACGTCGTCGCGGCCGCGCGCGCCGCCGGCCAATCCCACCTTTCCGAGTACGACAGCAAGCGCCTCCTGGCCGCCTATGGCATACCGGTGACGCGCGAAGCCCTGGCCGCCGACCTGGCCGGTTGCCTGGCGGCCGCCGCGGAGATCGGGTACCCGGTAGCGCTCAAGGTCTGCGGCCCGGAGGTCGCGCACAAGACCGAGGCCGGCCTGGTGGCCTTGGGTCTGGGCAGCACCGCCGACCTCGAGGCGGCCTTTGTCAGGTTGACGGCCCGCCGCCCGAGCCCGGAGAGCGCCTTCCTGGTGCAGGAGATGATTGCCGGGCCACGCGAGCTGGTACTGGGCATGGTACGGGATCCGGGTCTGGGTCCGTGCATCATGCTCGGTTTAGGGGGGGTGATGGCCGAGGCGCTGGCCGACGTTGCCTTCAGGCCCGCCCCCTTGGCTGCCGGTGATGGCGCCGACATGCTCGCTGACCTGCGCAGCGCCCGGCTTTTCGGCCCCTTTCGGGGCCAGCCCGAACTGGACTGCACCGCGTTAGCCGCGTCCCTGACGGCGCTGGGTCGCCTGGCCGCCGATCACCCCGAGATCGCCGCGGTGGACATCAACCCCATGCGGGTGGCGGACGGCCGACCCGTGGCCGTGGATGCCCTCGTGGCCCTGGCCGACGCCGCGCCGATCGAGTCGACGGCTATGCCGCCGCGGTCGACGTTGACGCCGCTCTTTGCCCCGCGGAGCGTGGCCGTGATCGGCGCTTCGGCCACCCCGCACAAACCGGGCAATGAGGTGGTGCGGAACCTGCTGGCCAACGGGTTCGCCGGACCGGTGTACCTGGTCAACCCCAAAGGGGGCGACATTCTCGGCCTGCCCGTGCTCCGCTCTATAGCCGAGCTGCCCGTTGGCGTGGATCAGGCAGTGGTCGTTCTGCCGGCCGCCCACACCCCCCAGACCATCCGGGCCTGTGCCGACCGCGGCGTGCGCTGCCTGGTGCTGGCGGCCGGGGGGTTCGCCGAGGTGGACGCCGCCGGCGCCGCCCTGCAGACCGAGGTGCAGCAGGCGCTGCGACAGACGGGCGTGCGCGCCCTGGGCCCCAACACCGCGGGCCATGTGTCGACGCCGGCTCGCTTCACCTCGAGCTTCTTCCCTCTCGGGCCGGTGCGCAGCGGCCGCATCTCGGTCATCGCCCAGACCGGCAACTTCGTCACCCACACGCTGCGTTACATGATGGAGTTGGAGAACCTGGGCGTGGCGCGGGCCATCGGCGTGGGCAACAAACTGGACATCGAGGAAAGCGAAGTCCTCGATTACCTGGGCGATGACCCGGAGACCGACGCCATCCTGCTGTACCTGGAGAGCTTTCGGCACCCGCGGCGTTTCCTGGAGGTGGCCTCACGCGTCAGCCGCCGCAAACCCGTGGTGCTGTTCAAAGGGGGCGCCACGGCCGAGGGTGCCGCCGCGGCCGTCGCCCACACGGCAGCCCTGGCCAGCGATGACCGCATTGTCGATGGGGCCCTGCGCCAGGCCGGCGTGGTCCGGGTGCAGCGTTATTCCGACCTGATCATGGTGGCCAAGGGGCTGTCGACCTCGGTGCTGCCGCGCGGCAATCGCGTCGCCTTCATGGCCCCGAGCGGGGCTATGCTCGTTAGCCTGACCGATGTCTGCTGCCGCCAACTGCAGCTGCGGGTGCCGGACCTGGAACCGGCCACGGTGGCGCGCCTGCAGGCCATGAGCCCGGACTACATCCGCATGCGCAACCCGGTCGACATCTGGCCGGCCGCGGCCACCATGGGCGTCGAGGCCGCCTACCATCAGGCGGCCGAAGCCCTGCTGCGCGACCCCCAGGTGGACGCGGTGGTCTCGGTGCTGATGCTGGTCGACAGCATGGGCCTGCCGGCGCTGGATTTCTACCTCGATTTGGCGCGGCAGTACAGCGACAAGCCCCACTTTGTGGCCTTCACCGGCCAGCGGCAGCCGATCGAGGCGGCCAAAGCCTTCCTTGAGCCCCGGGGCGTGCCGACCTTCAACCTGATCGAGCCCCCCTTTGCCGTGCTCGAGACACTGGCGCGCTGCCGCCGGGCCATGGAGCGCCCCTGAGTTCCAGCGCACCTAAGCGACGGAGGTAAAGACCATGCGCGTTCTGGTTATCGGCGGCACCGGTCACATCGGCAGCTACCTGGTCCCACGGCTGGTGCGGGCCGGGCATGCGGTCACCGTGGTCGCGCGGCGGCCACAGCCCCAGTATTCCGACCCGAGACTGGGCTGGCCCCAGGTGACCTGGGTCACCGCGGATCGCGCCGCGGAGGAAAGCGCAGGTACCTGGACAGCGCGTCTGGCCGCGCTCGAAGCCGAGGTGGTCATTGACCTGATCTGCTACACACCGCAGCAGAACCACGCCATGGTTCAGGCCTTTGCCGGACGCATCGACCACTTCCTTCACTGCGGCACCATCTGGGCCTATGGTCCCACCCAGCAGGCCCCCTATGAGGAGCGCTTCGCACGCCGCCCGGTGACCGACTACGGCATTAACAAGGCCCATATCGAAGCCGACCTGTATGCCGCCTGGACGCGTCAGGGCTTCCCGTCCACAGTCATTCACCCCGGGCATATCAGTGGGCGTCGCTGGCTACCCATCGACCCGCAAGGCAGCCGTGACGGGGTGGGGGTCTACGAGCGACTGGCGGCTGGTGCCCCGGTTCACCTGCCGGACACGGGCCTGGCCACTCTGCACCACGTGCACGCCGATGATGTCGCCCAGCTCTTCGAGCGGGCCCTGCAGCACCGACAGGCGGCCTTGGGTGAGAGCTTCAGCGCCGTGGCGCCCTATGCCCTGTCGCTGGTGGGCTGCTGTACCTGCGTCGCCCATCTGTTCGGCCGCCAACCCGAGCTTGAGTTCGTTCCCCTGGAGCGTCTGGCTCAGTTCGTTGGCGACACCTCTGCCTCGATCATCTACGATCACGTTCGTCACTCTCCCTGCGCCAGCATCACCAAGGGACAGCGTCTGCTGGGGTACCAACCGCGGTACACCACCGAAGAGATCTATGTGGAGGCGATCGAGTACCTGCGCGAGTCGGGTCAACTGGCGGGGTAGGCCCGCTTGCCTTCCCCTGTATGCGCCGTGGCGTCGGGGCGGAGGCCCGCCCGGACGCGCGGGCCCGGGTCGACGGCGGGAACAGCCGCGCGCCACAGGTGGGCGGCTAGCACCGCCCCGCCGCGCGCCTGGCACACGGCTCAGCGCCGCGGCACCACCACGGCACGGTCGCCATAGGGTACCGTATCGATGGGGGCGCCGTACATGCGCTCTAGCACGGCCGCGTCCCAGGGCTGCTCGTCCGCCGCCAGGGCCTGCACCTGACCGTCGCGCAGGAACACGAAGTGGTCACCATACACAAAGGCGCTGTTGGGGTCGTGCAGCACCGCCAGCACCGTGCGGTCCGCGCCGGCCAGCCGACGCACCAGACCCAACAGGCGCGCCTGGTTGAGGAAGTCCAGGTGCGACGTCGGCTCATCAAGCATGATGACGGCCGGCTCCTGCGCCAACACCCGGGCGATCATGACCATCTGCTGCTCACCGCCCGACAGCTCGGTGAAGCGCCGACCGCGCAGGTGGCTGATCCCAACCTGTTCCAGCGCCGATAGCGCCTTCTCCTCGTCCTCGCGCCGGGGCATCAGGCGCACATAGCTGGCACGCCCCGTCAACACGACGTCTTCGACGGCAAAGGGGAAGACGGCTCGGTGTTGCTGCGGCATGAATCCCACCAACCGCGCTCGTTCGGCCCCCGAAAGCTGCGCCAGATCGCGCCCCAGCACGCGCACCTGGCCATGCCGGACCGGAACCAGCCCGGCCAGCAGGCGCAACAGCGTCGACTTGCCGCTGCCGTTGCGGCCCAGCAGCACGGAGAAACAACCGACGGGAATCCGGCAGTTCACCTGGCGCAGGATGCGGTGCGAACCGTACTCGAAGGAGAGATCGGCCACCTCGATGGCGGCAGCTGGGGTGCCTTCGCTCATGCCTCCCACCCGATCTTGGCGCGCTTGAGCAGGAAAATGAAGAACGGTCCGCCCAGCAGCGTGGTGAACACGCCCACGGGGATCTCGAACGAAGCCACGGTGCGCGAACAGGAGTCCACCAGCAGCAGGAAGGCACCGCCGAAGGTGCACGTCGCCGGGAAGGCGTGGCGGTTGTCGGGGCCCAGCATCATCCGGACCATGTGCGGTACGGCCAGGCCGATCAGGCCGATGACGCCAGCCACGGCGATGGCCGCCGAGGCCGCCAGGGTAGCCGGCAGCAACACCAGGATTCGTTCGCGCACCGGGTTGAGCCCCACGGCTCGGGTCTCGTCGTCACCCATGGCTAGCACATTCAACCGCCAGCGCCGGACAAACAGCCAGCCCAGGCCCAGACCAATGCCCCAACCGGCGGAGGCCAGTTTCTCCCAGCTGGCGTTGTGCAGATTGCCCATGGTCCAGTGGACAATGGTCTGCAGTTTGAACGGGTCAGTCAGGAACTGAACCACGGTCAGCAGCGCGGTGAAGATCCCGGTGACGATGACGCCGGAAAGGATCAGCGAAACCACCGACACGGTGCGGCCGGTGCGGGCCAGGAAGTAGCTCAGGCCGACGGCTAACAGGCCGAAGACAAAGGCCGCCGGCTGCACCGGCAGCCAGGGCAGGGCCACAGCCAGGGCGGCGCCGAACGCTGCCCCGGAAGACAGGCCCAGGATGTACGGCTCAACCAGGGGATTGCGGAACACGGCCTGCAGCGCGTTGCCCGAGGCGGCCAGGGCGCTGCCCACGAGCAAGGTCAGCAGGATGCGTGGCAGGCGCACGTCGCAGACGATGGTGCGCACGAGCTCGTCGTCAGCGCCGCTGGCGGTGCCCTGCGCCTGGCGGGCCAGCCATGCGAGCACCTGACCGGCGCCGGCCGTGTCCGAGGGACCCATCAGCAGCGAGACGCCCACGACCGGTACCGGCAGCAAGTAGAGCAGCCAGCGGCGCCAGGACGGCGGCTGGGCAGGTCGGCGACCCGCCTCGGCCGCGGCGGGCAACGGCGAAGACGCCGGTGACGCCCCGCGTTGGCTCATGGTCTGGCGCCGCCGACCGACAGCGGCGGCAGGTTGGCGGTCTGCAGGCGGCTACCGTACAGCTGGGCGAACAACTCGGCGCGCAGCGGTTCCAGGTTGGCGTCGGCCGCCGATGGCCCCGGATGACACCAACGCGCCACCAGCTCCACGGCAAAGAGATACTTGAGGGTCCAGAAATCACAGCAGAAGGGATCGGGCAGCTCGTAAACGCGGCTGGCCCGGGTCGCGGCCAACACCCGCCAACCGGCCATAGCGGCCACGTCGGCCGGGTCCAGGCGGTCGTTGCACCACATGATGATCACTTCGGGGTTCCACCCCAGGAGCTGCTCGAGGTTGACGACCAGGTGCTCCAGCGGACTGTCGCCGGTCACATTGGTGGCACCAGCCAGCTCAAGCAACTCCTGTACAGTGCTGGCGCGGCCCGCGGTTTCCAGCGGCCCCTGGGCCCACATGAAGTAGGCGCGCGGCCGCCCGCCGGCGTCGTTGGCGGCCAAGCGCTGTCGGACAGCGGCCAACCGCTGCTGCACCAGGGCCCGCAATTCGGCCGCCCGGGCTTCTGTCCCGGTCAACCGCCCCAGGTCATCCAGCTCCTGCCCAATGTCG
>CAITNQ010000094.1 GCA_903893785.1 uncultured Gemmatimonadota bacterium | reverse complement strand
TGGGTGAGGATGCTGATCCGGTGGCAGACCCGACTGCAGGGCCAGGGCGCCATGGCTTCGCGCCCGGCTGACGCCCCCGCGTTCGGCCCGCACCACCCGCCCGCCCCCGTGCCGCCCCAAGGTGCGCGTCCCGGCCGACGCTTCGCCCATCGTCTTGGACGAGCGCGAGCTGGCGGCGCTGGTGGCCGGCATGGGGCTGCGCTGGGATCTGCCGCTCTGCGTGGACCTCGGTGACTGGCTCCGCGGGTGCCTGGCCTACCCCGCGGACCTGGGAGGGATCCTGCTCGACTGCTATGACGAACCCGGGGAGTCGCGGCACGGCTTGGTCCTCTTCGGCGCCAAGTGCGGGTGGAGCCCGACCACCACGGCCGTCGCTGTCAGCGCACTGGGGGCCGCGGCGTATGTCGGCGATCTGCTCGAAGCCGAACGCCTGCCACCGCCAGCGCGCCGCAGCCGCACGAGCACCTGGTGTGGCACCACCGGGCGATGCGACCTAAACCACGCGGCCCGTGCTGAGTGAACTCGGTACGGCGCTCTATCCAACTGTATGTCAATTAGTTGCGGGTTGTGCACGCAACCGGACGGAGGTGCGGAGTCCCGGTGATTGATCTGTCAGGTATTGACAAATATACTTCAACGGGCTAAGGTTACGGATGTCGGACGGGTTGGATGGGCGCATAACGAGAGCGGGCATCTATGGCACGCGAAAGGCACTCATTCGGGGCCCCCATGGGCGAGCTGGCCCGCCTTCTTGGGCTGCCCCCGCGGGCGGTGCTGAATTTGATCGGGGCTGGGGTGTGCAAGCTGGACGACGGGACCGTCGCCGGGGTGACCGCGAGGCGCCTCTACTCCCGCGCGGATGCGCTGCGGTTGATGGCGGCCGAGCGCCTGCGCCAGGCACTACCCCTGCCCGTGGTGCGGCTGGTCATGCGGGCCCTCGAGACCGACCTGGCCGACGCACTGCCAGGGACACTGCCCACCGGGCGGGCGGGCTGGGTGGTGGCGGTGTTCACGGGAAACAGTTGGGACCCATACCGATGCAGCTTGGTGGCCGACCGCCTGCACGAGCTCGAGGCGGCGCGCCTGCGCGGTGCTCAAACGACTCCGGCCCCAGACGCCCCCGTGCGGCTGGTCTGCCTGGGGCACGCGATGGACCCCCGCCACCAGAGCGAGTGGGAGGCCGGCCGCCGGCCGCGTATCCGCTGCGCGGAGTGGGACGCCGCGTCCCTGACGTGTTACGCCGACGCCCCGGAGCCAGCCTACCTGGGGCTCGCACGCGGCTTGCACGGCTTACGGGCTGCCTGCGTAGGCGACTTGGTCCACGTGGACGCCGCCGCCGCGGTGGTGCTGGACCTCGGGCAGCTGGTCGAGCGCGTGAACCGCTTTTTCGACCGCCTGGCGGCCGCTCACGGCTTACCGACGGGCGGTGCAGCGCCCCCCACCTGGGACGCCAGCACGCCCCTGGACGGGGCACGGCAGGCCCGCGACCGCGAGCTCCTGCGCCAAGCCCGCCAATCCATCTTGGAGGCCGAGCAGGGCGAGGTGCTGTTCGACGTCGTTGAGTCCGCTCGACGCCTCGGCGTTGCCCCATTGACGGTTCGACGGCGCATCCGCGCGGGAACACTCCCGGCCATTCGCCTCGGCCGCCGTTGGCTCGTTCGCCAGGCCGACCTGGACGCTGCCGCGGGTCGCGCCAACCTATCACCCGACACGCCCGCGCTCGACGCGGGGGAAGGGGCATCGGAATGACAAACGCTGGTCGCACTTTGGACCCCCTTGAGGAGGCCGCGTCCGCCCTCATGCGCGCCGCTTCCCCGGGACTGACCCCAGACCAAGTCCGGGACGGCCTCCCGCGCATGCTGCGGCGCCTCATGGCGGCAACGGCCGTGTTCGCCGCCGCCGGGATCCGCTTGGAGCTTGCCGAGGAACTCGGCGTGGAGGGCCCGCCATGGGTCGAGGCGCGATGTGGACGCTGCGGCCGGATGTCCCGGCGCGTGACGATCGTCGGCGGCGAGTGGGTCGACGGGCCGATTTTCGACCCATGCCGCTGCGGTACCCCCGCCCCGCCGCTCGCACTCCTGAGCTTCAACTGAGGGGAACCGCCATGGCCAATCTGAGATCAGACCGCGTGATGCAGGCGCTCCGCGACTTCACCGTGGCCGAAAACCCGGGGGTCCAGATAGCCGGGCCAGACCTCGACGACGCTGCCGAGGGGGGGCTCCTGGCGTTGGAGACGGCCGCCGAGATCTGGCGCGCGGCTGGTCTGCAGATGATCGAGGTGGAGCCGGAGGTAGGGAGCGAAGCGGCCCGGCTGGCGCTCACCTGCGCGCACTGCGGCCGCCGTCTGGCCCTCGGTCCCGTGGGCGGCCCTTGGTCCCTGCAAAGCGGAACCGGCCTGCGCTGCCCGTGCCAACCGGGCGAACGCAGGCCGGTCTGTGTATCGCCGAACTGAGCCGTGGGACGCCCGAGCGCAGCGGCTCGGGGGCCCGTCGCGACCCAACCCGAAGAGCGCCGCCGCCGAGCCGCGCAGCACGCGGCGGCACCCCACTATCACACTTACGACGCACGACTGAACCGAGGCCACATGAGGATACCGAGTTTGAGGCGAATCGGCAAGGCGGTCGGCCATGGCCGCTGATCAGCCAGGGCAGCGCGACAGCCAAGCACTGCCGCCGTTCCTGCCCCACTCAGCCGAGCGCACGCTCCGCCTGTTCCTCGAGCGCAACGGCCCGGTCGAGGTGGCCGTGTTTCGACGCCGCAGAGGCGAGCCCAAGGCGGTGGCCGTGTTCGACCAGGTGCCGCCAGCGCTTGACTGGCTGGCGGGTTACACCAAGCGCACCCCGGCCGAGGTGGGGTCGGTGTACCTAACCCTCAACCGGTTGACCCCTGCCTACGTGGCGGCGGCCGGGTTGGGCATGACGCACGACCCCGCGGTGCGTCGGGCCCGCCGCGCCGACTTCGCCCGCCGCACGCACCTCCTGCTCGACCTGGACGTGGTGCGCCGGGCCGACTCGTACGCCTCCGCCCCCCAGCTGCTCGAGTGCTGGCGCCGCGCCCAGTTCGTCCGCGAGCACCTGGCGGGTTACGGGTTCCCCGCCCCAGCCGTGGGATGCTCAGGGAACGGAATGCACCTCCTGCTGGGCGTGGACCTACCCAACGACCCGCAGGCAGACCAATTGGCCAAAGCGTTCCTCCAGGCCGTCTCGGCGAGGTTCTCAGAAGAGCTGGTCGCGGTCGACCAGGCCGTGTTTGACACACCGCGAATCAGCAAGCTCATGGGCACCCAGGTGCACAGGCCAGACCCCCAGGCCACCGTCGACTCGGTGCCCTCCGGGTGGATCGAGCTCCCTGAGCTGCTCACCGTCCCGCGGGAGCTCCTTGAGGAGTTCGTGCAGGAGAACCAAGACCACGGCACAGTCGCCGGACCCGGCCGCGGCGCAGCGACCGCCCCCCCACACGGCGCCGGCACCGAAGGGAACCACCCGGCCCACGGGGACGCCGACGTCCAGCCTGCCGACCCGGACCGCCCGGACGCGGACCGTGTGCGCGCGGCCCTGGCCTTCCTGATGCCGGACGATTACTGGCCTTGGGTCCGAGTGGGCATGGCGCTGAGCGACTGGTCGCAGGGCAACCACGAAGGCCTTCAGATGTGGGACGCCTGGTCGCAGGGCACCTCGCGCTCGAACTACACCCCCGGCGCCTGTGCGTCGAAGTGGCGCACCTTTACCGGCTCTGGGGAAAGGGTCACCATCCGCAGCCTGCTCAAGCAGGCCGTGGAGGCCGGGTGGGACGCCCGCCAGCCGGTCAAGCCACTGGGCATCTTCCGGCGCACCGAGCCGGCGGCTGATCCGGCGTCACCGGCGTGCCCACCCACCGACCGACCCACGACCGAGGTGTTGCCGGCCCAGGAAGACCCTTTCGCCGACCCTCCCGATCTGCTGGAGGCGCAGGTTGAAGAGGTGGAGGATCTGCGCGTCGAGTGGCTGCCGGACCCCATCCGCGGGTATGCTGCTGACACAGCGGAGCGCCTGCAGGTCCCGGTGTGTTTTGTCGCGGTGCCGTTGTTGTGCTGCTTGGGCATCACCCTTGGCCGCGGCCTGGCCATAGCTCCTCTCTTCAACGATTCGTCGCATCTGGTCTACTCCAATGTGTGGGGGGTGGTCGTGGCCCCGCCAGGTGCAAAGAAGAGCGGCTGCTTGGCGGCCGGGACGAGGTTCTTGCGCACGTTCGAGGAGAAATGGGAACGCGACTGGTCGATACTCAACACGAACCACCGGGCGGCGCTGGTCCTGCACCAGGCTCGCCACAAGCGGAGCGAACAGAAGCTGGCGGATGCTGTCAGAAAGGGAGGCGGTGCGGTGGAGGCCCAGCAAGTGGCCATCGCCGAACCGAAGGCCCCGATCTGCCCCCGCATCATGACGTCCGACACCACGCCCGAGCGCCTGCTTGGGCTGGCCCGCGAGAATCCCCGCGGCATGGCCATCGTCCGTGACGAGTTGGCCGGGTTGCTGCTGCAGCTGGGGCAGCCGCGGTACGCCAACCTGCGGCAGCTGCTGCTCGAGGGCGCCTCCGGCCGAGGCGAGGCGCGCGTCGATCGAATGACCCGCGACAGCGAGGTGGTTCGAGGCCTGTGCCTATCGGTCCTGGGCTCAGCGCAACCCGATACGCTGCGCCGGCTGCTGGTCGACACCACCAGCCACCGCAGCGCAGGGCGCGACGGGTTGTTGCCGAGGTTCGGCCTGGTTGCCTATGCCCCGATGAAGCCCACCTTCGAGCTCATCGACAGGCCGCCAAATGACTTCGCCTTCCAGCGCGCGGAGGAAGCGTTCAAGCGGTGTCGCGACCTGAAAACCGATGTGTTCGGCGCTCTCACCAAAGACGCGGACACGCCATACGTCCACTTCCACCCGCTGGCCCAGGAGTCGTTCAACGACTGGTTGATCAAGCTGGAAATCAAACTGCGCACGCCTGGCCTGCCCGAGCAGCTGGGGGACCTGCTGGCGAAGCACCGCGCGCTGGTGCCCGCCCTGTGCCTCCTGGACCACGTGGTTTCGTGCCCCGGCGGGGTGGTGTGCCACGAGCACCTCGACCGTGCCATCCGCATCGCGGCGACGATGGCGGCGCACAGCCGGAAGCTGTATGTGATGTGCGGCACCGCTTCCCGGCACGAGTCAGCCCTGGTTTTGGCCCGCCGCGTACAGGAAGGCGCCCTCGGGGCGTCGTTCACCCTCCCGGAGGTGGTGCGGAAGGGATGGGGCGGGTTGAGCGAGCTTACGGCCGTCGAGGGCGCCGTGGCCTACCTGGAGCAGCGCCGATGGGTGCGAGCGGCACCCAACCCAAAATCGGCCCGCGGTGGGCGTCCCACTACCCGGTGGGAGGTCCATCCCGATATCGTCGCCGGTCACGATGGCCGCCGGCGCGTCGCATGAGCCAGCATATCTCGGAACGAGCACGCAGGGCAGACGCCCACTACCCCACTCACCCAACGCAAGGAGACACCCATGGGCAGCCAAAACAACACCGACGAACTGCGGCCCCTGCTTTCGCTGGCGGCGAAGGACCCCAACGACTTCGTGACGGTCGCTGACCTGGCGCAGATGGTGGGCCGCTGCACCCGGACGGTCTATCGTTATTACCGCCCCCCGCACCCGACGATGCGCGCGCAGTTGCCGCCCCCAGTTGCCATCCTCGGGCGGCGCGGCTGGCGCGTGCGGACGCTCTTGGACCATTTCAGCGAGCTGGAGCGCGAAGCCTCCAGGAAGGCTGGCTAGCATGGCCGGTGTGTTGACCAGGAGGACCGCCGACGGCCGGTACCGAGGTTGGTTCGTAGTCCACCGCGGCGACCGCCGACGCGGGGTCAAGTCAGTCAAGCGCGAGTTCGTCGGCACGCGGTCGCGCACCGAGACGCGGCGCATGGCCCAGACCCTCGAGGCCCGCGGCGACAGCGCTACCCACCCGTTCGAGAAGCGCCCAATCGCCGAGGCAGTCGCCGAGTACCTGGCCGCCAGGGCAACCCGCGGCGGCCACGGCGGACGGCCGTGGGCTCCGAGACACGCCCACAACACCCAGGTGGACCTGGAGCGGATTGTCGCCTACCTCGGACTCGAACGAGTCGGGGACTTGACCCCGGCGGTGTGCCGGGGGCTCGACCGATTCGTGGACGCGGGTCTGAAGGCCGGGCGGACCCCGAAGACCATGCGCAACCGCACCGGGTCATTCCTCACGCTCTGCGCCTGGCTGGAGCGGCACGAATGGATTCCACGCGACCCGACTCGCGCGTTCGAGCGGGTCCACGCTGGCATCACCAACCCCCGTCGCGCCATGACTGTGGACCAGGTACGCGCGTTCCTCGCCGCGGTTCCCGAAGAGCACCGACCTATGATCGACCTGGCGCTGGGCCACGGGCTGCGCTACGGCGAGATCCGGCAGCTTCGGCGCAGCGACCTGGACCTGGAGCGAGGCGGGGTGAACCTGCGAGCTGAGGTCGCCAAGGGGAGGCGCGCCGCGTTCGTGCCGTGCACCCCACGTGTGCTCGAGGCCCTTGCCGTCAACGCCTCCACCGGCTGCGTGGACCGGCTGTACGCCCAGCTGAGGAGCAGCAAGGGGATTCCCGACCGACCGCTTGTGTTCTGCGTCCCCCACCCCGAGCGGCTGGTGGCGCAGATCCTGGAGGGCCTGGGAATCCCCCGAGTAACCGGGGCTGGGCGGCTCGACTTCCACGCCCTTCGGACCACCTCCGCCACGCTGCTGGCGGAGCACGGCGAACCGCTGAGCCACGCCCAGGTGCTCCTGAGGCACCGGGACCAGCACACCACGCAGCTGCACTACGCGCGGATCGATGCCGTCAGCACTACCAGGCGGGCCGCTGCCGCCCTCGACCAGATCATCTTCGGTCAGCCAGGCGAAGGAAGCGCCCAGAGCCCGGAGGCTGGGAAGTGACGCCCTCCACGGTAGGGTTGGGGTTTCGCGGTAGTTTCGCGGTACATCGCGGTACCCCAACCGTGAAACCAAGCGGATCGTAACATGTGTAAAAACAAGATGTTACATATGGCAAAGGTAGGTTTCGCGGTTTCGCGGGTCATTTGCTGTGATTCTGTAAATGCCCCCTCCCTAGGAACGGTGCAATATGCTATATGATACTACTTAGGAAGTCGTACTTTATAGTTCCAGTACTGTACAAGGGTGGGTGGCCAGAGCGGTTGTGGAGCGGATTGCCGGCCGAAGGAGGGCAAAAGGAAAGGCGCCCCAGCGCCCCCTGCCCGGGGCGGCTGGGCGAGATGCGGGAGCTGCAGGGGTTCATAATGACAGCTCTCACACTCTACCAGTATTTTATACACG
>CAITNQ010000093.1 GCA_903893785.1 uncultured Gemmatimonadota bacterium | reverse complement strand
TCTGCTTTCACCTGCCGCGAACTGGCCGTGCCGAAGAGAGCTGACTGCGCCGTGTGCGGTGCGGCGCCGACGATCACGGTGCCCCTGGAACTGGGTGTGGACCGCCAGCCGTGCGCCACCGGAGTCGCGGCTGACGGTACCCGGGTCAGCAGCCTGACCGTCGAGGAGCTTCACGGCCTGCGCCAGGCGGGCCGACCCGTAAACCTGCTCGATGTTCGCGAGCGGCACGAACACGCCATCGCGCCGATCCCCGGTGCAGTGGCGCTGCCATTGAGCGAGCTGCCGACGCGACTGCGGCAACTGGACCCGACCGAACCCTATGTCCTCTACTGCCACCGGGGCCCCCGCAGCGTCCAGGCGTACCATCTTCTGCGCCAGGCGGGCTTTGACCGGCTGCAGGTGCTCGACGGCGGCGTCGATGCCTGGGCCGCGCGCATCGACCGTTCCCTGGCCCGCTACTGAGCCGCGCCTGTGAGGGAGCCCGATACCATGGAATCACGAACCGCCCAGCCGCAGCTAACGGTGCACGATCGCGGCGTCCTGCGCGATCTCGCCTGGCGCCGGCGGGCGCTCAGTCAGCTGCCGGTGATGGCCGAGCGCCGCGAGCTGTGGCGTCGGGTGGCGTCGCTCAAAGCTGAGCGGCCGCTGGTGTTGACAGAGCTGCGCGAGGCTCCGGACGACCTGGTGCCGGTGGCCGAATTGCGGTGCCGCGAAGGCTGGGCTCGCGATGTGGAACGCCAGTGGCGGTTGGAGCTGGTGCACGACAACGTCGACGACGACTACGTCTTCGAACCCTTTGTCGCCTGCCCTTGGCAGATCAGCATCAGCGACTATGGGGTGGCGCCGACTCGCCGCCGGGCCCCAAGTGACCATGGTCGAGGGGCCGAGGCGTGGGATGCGCCGCTGGGCAACCTGGAGGGAGATTTCGACCGGCTCAAGCCCCGCGTGTTCACCGTGGACCGCGACGCCACCGAAGCGCATGTCCGCCTGATGGAAGAGGTGGTCGGCGGCATCCTCAGCGTGCGCCGTCGCGGCGTCTACTGGTGGAGCATGGGCCTGACCTGGTCGGCGATCGACCTGATTGGTCTCGAGGGCTTGATGTATGCGTTGCTGGACAACCCGGCCGGGGTCCGCCGCCTGATGGCCTTCCTGGGCGACGATCAGCGAGCCCTGCTCGACTGGCTCGAACGCGAGGAACTGCTCAGCCTGAACAACGAGAACGACTCGCTGGCCTCGGGGACGCTCGGGTACACCGACGAATTGCCGGGTCCGGGACGGTCGGCAACCGCGCCGGTACGCACCGGCGATCTGTGGGGGTTTGCCGAGTCACAGGAGACGGTCGGCGTGTCCCCGCGTCTGTTCGCGGAGCTGATCCTGCCGTGGCAGCTGCCGCTGCTAGCGCGCTTCGGGCTGACGTACTACGGCTGCTGCGAGCCGCTGCACGAGCGCTGGCCGGCCCTCGCGGCGATCCCGAACCTGCGCCGGGTCTCGGTGTCCCCCTGGTGCGACCAGGCCCGGATGGCCGCGGCCCTGGAAGACCGCTACGTGTTCTGCCGCAAACCGCACCCGGCCCTGGTCAGCTGCGATGTATTCGACGAGGAAGCCATCCGCGCCGATCTGCGCCAGACGCTGCAGGTGGCCCAAGGCTGCCAGGTAGAGCTCAGTCTGAAGGATGTGCACACCCTGCGCGGCCACCCGGAACGCATGCGCCGTTGGGTGGAGCTAGCCCGCGAGTCCATCGACATGCACTGGCGCGGATGAGGCGTGGGCCGGCCACCCCGGGCGGTAGCTGAGGGCGGTTGCCGACCAGGACGCCCAGGTGCCCCGTGGCCGGCGCGTCTGACCCGATCGGCAAGCGGCGCGCCAGCAGCCCGGACAGCCGGCCGCCGGCCCCAGGGGCCGGCACGGCCGGCGCGTGGGTAGACACTTCGCGGCTCGCCCGTGTTTCGCCGGGCCCGCACGCCGCCGTGAACACGAGCGGCGTCGCGCCTCGGCTAGCGATACGCCGAGACCCGCCGTCCCGCACCCCGGAGGCGCGGAAGCCGGGCTGTCAGGTTGGCGCCGCCGGCAGGACCACGACGAAGGTCACCCCCGTGCCCGGCTCGTTCTCGACCTCGATACGGCCGCCATGTCGCTCCACGATGCCCAATGAAATAGCCAGGCCGACACCGGTGCCCTTGCCCTGAGGTTTGGTGGTGAAGAACGGCTCGAAGATGCGCCCGACGGCGCTCTCGGGAATGCCACCGGCGTTGTCAGTGACCGCCAGGCGCACCCAACCGCCGTCAACTGCGGTGGTCAGCGTCAGGCGGGGCTGCCACTGGCGGCCGACGCTGTTGGCATCGGCGCGCTGCGCCGCGCGCCGGTCATCGAGTGCGTCACGAGCATTGGTCAGCAGGTTGAGCACCACCTGTTCAAGCTCATTGGGCCGTCCCAGGCAGAACGGCAGGTTGGTGGCCAGCCGCTGGCGGACCACGACGCTGTGCTCGCGCAGCTGGGCGCCAATCAGCTTCAGCGCGCCGCCCACGACATCGTGGAGCGAAAACCCTTGGGCTTCGTCGCGCTTCGGACGCGGTGGCCGGGGCGGCCCCCTCGCGCCGTGCCGAGGCGGATACCTACTCGGGGCGCGCCGTGCGTGCGGCTGCCCCGACCGGTTGCGGGCCCAAGGGTCCCGAGCGTTGGCCTGCAATCGCGCCAGGCGCCGCAAGGCTGGAGCGCCAAACGGTCCTTGACGGGCTCGGAGGGAATCCCGACCTAGTGGCTCGGTCAGGCGTGAGGCGCATCGCGGCTGTTGCCCTCCTG
>CAITNQ010000092.1 GCA_903893785.1 uncultured Gemmatimonadota bacterium | reverse complement strand
TCACGGCCGGCACGCTGGCGGTCAATACTCGGGACACGGCCGGCTTCACCGCGTCACAGGTGGGCCTGTTGGTGCGCTTCGCCGGAGTGCTCAGCGAAGCGGCGCAGCGGCTGGCGGACTTGCGCCAACGGCAGCGCATGGCCCGCGCCCTGGCCGAGAGCGAGGAGCTCCACCGCCGCCTGGTGGAGGTGTCGCCCACTGCCATCTTCATCCACGTTGAGGGCATCATCGTTTTCGTGAACCCGGCTGGGCTGGCTCTGTTGGGCGCCCAGCAGGCCAGCGACCTGCTGGGCCGTCGGGTGATGGATTTTGTCCATCCGGACTACCGGGCCCGGGTCACCGAGCGGGTCCAACACGCGCTGAAGGCCGGCCTGCCCATCCCGCTGGCAGAAGAGCGGTTGGTGCGGCTGGACGGCCGGGTGGTCGACGCCGAGGTCACCGGCAACAGCCTGGTGTACAATGGCCAACCGGCGATCCAGGTGATCGCCTATGACATCACCGAACGGCGCCGGGCCGGCGCCGCCCTGGCGGCCAGCGAACGGCGCTACCAGCTGCTTTTCGAGCGCTCCCACGATGCCATCTTCCTGCTGGACCCGCGGACCGGACGGTACCTGCACGCGAACCAGGCGGCCACGACGCTGACCGGACGACCACTGGAAGAGATCCGCCAGCTTACCACCGTCCAGTTATGCCCCAGGGGGGCGCAGGACCGTCTGCGGCGCCTAGCGCGCGCCGCCGGCGCCGTAGACATGGAGGAAGTGGAGTACGTGCGTCCTGACGGGACCCGGCGCACAGCCTTGTTGACGGCCGTGCCCATCGACGATGGGGTTTCTTTTGGCATTGCCCACGACATCACGGCCCGCAAGCGAATCGAGGGCGAAACACTGCTGAGTCTGGCGCTGCAGCGCCTGCGGTCCGAGGTCCTGCAGATGAGCCAGCCCGACGACTGGGAGCGGGTGGTCACCGCCACGGGACGCGAGTTGGCTGCCGTCTTTGCGCTGGCGGGGTATCGGGTGACTCTGCTCCAGGGCCCCGAGGGCAACCTGCACCGCTATTGGGTGTCCGTGGCCGGTCAGGTGGCCATGCGCGTCACCGATCGCTGGCCGACGGCAGTGCGCGAGGCGGTCAGCAGCGGTCTGCCGGTCCAGGTCGCGGCGCCGAGTGATGATGATTTGGGCGACGGCATCGACGCCGAAGCCGGCCGGGTGATCACCGTGCCCTTTGTCGGCGGCGTTCTGGAGGTGGGCCAGGTCCTGGCCGATGACCCGGGCGAGGAAGGCCTGACGGTGCTCGAACGCCTCGCCGAGGTACTGGCGCAGGCGTGCCAGCGGTCCCGTGACCTGGCCGAGCAGCAGCGGTTGGCGGCTGAGGTGGAGCGGCAGCGGCTGCAGGCAGTGCAGGCCGATCGGCTCCAGGCCCTTGGCGAGATGGCCACGGGCGTGGCCCATGAGCTCAACCAACCCCTGAGCGGCATCCGCGCCTTTGCCGAGGGGGCCCTCATCGGCCTGCGACGGCAGTGGCAGCTGGCCCCGGACGAATTGGAGCACACGCTCGGCGATATCATCGACCAGGTGGACCGGATCACCGAGATCATCGATCACATGCGCGTCTTCGCCCGGGCCCAGGGCAAACCCGGCCTGTTCCCACTGGAGGAACCGATCAGCGGCGCCATGAAACTGATCGGCGCACAGCTGCGTAGTCACGGCATCTCCGTGCGGCACGATCTGCCCCCGAACCTGCCGCCGTGCCTGGGTTGGTCGCACCAGGTCGAGCAGATCCTGCTCAACCTGCTGAGCAATGCCCGCGATGCCCTCGACCACCGCGGCAAAGCCCACCGGCACGTCGACCCCACCAACACTGCGGGTTGGCATGGTCAGGTCGTGATCAGCGCCACGCAGGTGCCCGCGGGCCTGCAGCTGTCAGTGGCCGATAACGGCGGTGGCATACCCAGCGACATTGCAGACCGGGTGTTCGAGCCCTTCTTCACCACCAAGCCCCCCGGCGAAGGCACGGGTATCGGCCTGGCCATCGTCAAGTCCATCGTCGACCGGCACGGAGGCAGCCTGACGGTCGAGAACCAGCCCGGTGAAGGCGTCACCTTCATCGTCACCCTCCCGGCCGGTTCCCGTGGGTCCGAGACCCAGGCAGCCCGCTGAGGCCAGCGGGCTGCGGTCCGGGCACGCCTGAAGGCGAAGGCGCCGTGGGCGTGATGGCCAGCGAAGGCCACCGGGCGCAGTTCGTTGCCCCGCTCGGCCCAGGCCACCTGCGGTGCCATCGGCAGCGACCGGTACACCGTAACGACCCGCTGCCGATTGAGAACACCGGCTGAGCATGGGCCGAGAGCGGCGGCAAGGCTCGGGTGTATGACGGGGCCGCCGGGCAAACGGCAGGCCAACAGGCCGACACGCTGGCTTGACCTGAGGAGCACCTGACCACAGCCGCGAGGACCACCAACCCCAGCCGCGGTGCCGACCTCAAGAAGCCCCTGACCATCGGCGTGAAGGGCACCCACTGGAGCTGCCGCCGGGTGACGGGGGTCCGCGTCTCGTCCAGAGTCACACGAGTGCCCCCCTTGGTCGGCGCAGCGGCGAAAGCCACGGGCCCCGGCGCGCGTGGCGTGCCCGCCCTGCCGCAGGGGCGGGGTCGCGGCGTGAAAGGTCGACCACCCGGGCGGCAGTCGGCGCAGCGATCGGGCGCCCGGACCTCGCGGTACCGCCCCGCCGCGGCCCCATCCGGTGGCCTGGTGCGGTTCTGCACCAGAGTCGGGCCCAGAAAGAGCACCTCTGGTGCAGAGTCGTTCCGTTTTATGGTGCAGTTTCGCACCACGTAATATATATATCAATATGCACTATTGACAATTGTACACCTCGTTGTGCAATTTCATTGCTGATGCTGTCTTTGCCATGCGCAACCCGCAGCCAACCGCCTCGTCGCCGAGACCCGGTGACCCGGCGGTTACGATGCCACGCCGGTTTCTGTCCTTTGGGCAGCCTGGACGCACCCGTTCGCGGGTGCCGTGCACGCCCCCACCGCGCGCACTAACAGGGGGCGGTCAACGCCCCGCACCCGGCCCGTGTTGGCGCTTACGTCCCGGCTGGGCCAGCGACGGCATCGCATTCCGTGAGGAGGCTGCCATGGTCACCCGAGGGAGCGTCCGGCTGGCGCCAGCCACTGCCGCGCTCCCGTCCGATGATCCTGCCCCGGCGATCCTGGCGTTCCTGCCCGACGACCTCGGGAGTACCGGCAAAATGCGGGCCCGTTTCGTCGGCCGGCGGCTGGCTGAGCCGCACCTTCGCGCCAGTGGTTTCCGCTGCCTGGTCGGCACCGGCAGGGATTGGGCCCTGTGGCGCCGGACCCTGGTGCCCGGTCAACGCCAGGTGGTCCTCAACTGCGCGCCCGGCGGCCTGCTGTGCCGCGTGGACAGCCTCTGCTTTGTCGACCTGGAGGAGCACGAGGGCGTGGGCGCGCCGTGTGGTTGGTACTTGGACGGCGAGCTGTGCGCCTCCTCACACCGGGCCCTGGCCACCTGCCTGGAAGCGGCTACCGAGCCGGCTTACTTCGCCACCCCGGCCCTTGAGTGGGCCCACTGGCTGCACCTGCTGGGACGGCGAACGACGGCGGCCGCTGACCCGGCGGCTGAGCTGGCCGCCATGGCCAGCAGCTGCCGCGAACGCCCGCGCGACGGCGATGCGCGCATCGCCGCCCTGCTCACCACCGCCCTTGTCCGGCATCTCGCCGCCATCGAGCACCCAGGGGTGCTCCGCGGGCTCTTCCTGCTTGCCGCCCGCCTCTGCCTGCCCGGCGAATGCCAACTGGCCATGCGGCATCTGCTTCAGCGAGAGCCGTGCCCACCGGCATCGGTGTGGAGCGACCTGGGAGCCGCGCTTACTGACACCTTGCGCCAGCCCGGCTTGGGCCTCCGCTGTTTCGCCCAGTCCATTGCGCTGGACCCACGGCTGGCGTCACCCCGCGAGGGCGTCTGGGCTGCTGGGAAACGGCTGTTGGGCCAGCTGATCGCGGATCGCAACCTGGCCGCCACGCCGGCCGTTATCGAGCATGTTGCGGCGCTGGGAGGCGCGGCCACGGCCGACCACGGCTTCTGGGCCTACGCGGGCCTGTGCCAGGAAGCCCTGGGCGATCTGGCTGCAGCGGCGCGCAGCTACGCCCACGGGCTGCGTCTGCAACCCGCCTGCGACCTGTCGCGAACCGGGCAAACCCGGCTGATCGGTCGGCGTGAGCCGGCCGACACGGTCACCCAGGCGCTGGCCTGGGTGGCCGAACGCCACCCCTGGAACGCCTACCGGCGCGAACCACTTGACTACCGAACCCTCGGCATGGCCATGTGAACCAGCCCCCGGCGCCGGGGTCCGCTGCCGGGCTCCGGGGTCCCGAACGCGCGCGGGGTGATGAAACCGGTGTTGACACGGCGGGTCGCAGGCCGCTTTCTACGATCATGCGCCACGACTTGAGCATTGACATCGATCCAGCATGCCTGGAGCCGCGCCGACAGCGCCTGGCCGCCCGCCAGCACGGGAGGTACACTGACCGGGTGCCGGTCGGGTTCTGCCTCGTGCCGCGGTATTTCGCGCCGCTGCACAGCGTGGCTTACCGCGAGTTGTTCCGCGACGCCGAGACGCAGTTCAGCTGGCTGCTGCGCTTCGCCCAATACCGCATCGAGCGGATCCCTGAAGACCTGTTCTGCGCCGGGCCGGTGCTGGGCATCGGACCCTATTTTGACAACGTCCTGGACTCCGAAGCACTGGGCGCCGAGGTGGTCTGGCCGGAAAACGAGACCCTGCAGGCCTGTCCCACGATCCACACGGTCGACGCCATGGAGCGGTTCCAGATCCCAGCGCCGGACCGGGGGCTCTGGGGGCAGTTGGTGGACTGGTGCGGGCGCATGCGCGAGCTGGCGGCGGCAACGCGGATTCGCTTCGGCCATCTGGAGGGGCGCGTGGAGGTGTCGGCCCCGGCGATCGGCGGCCTGTCACCGCACATGATCGCCGTGGACCTGGTCGGGTCGGACTTCTACTGGTGGCAGCACGAGTACCCGGACGCCTGCCACCGGTTCCTGGGCAAGATCACCCAGTCCTTGATCGACGCCCAGCGGCACTTCGACCACGTGTGGCCACGGCCGTCGCGCACGGCACTGGGCCTGGCCGAGGACTCGGCGCAGGTGATGTCCCTGTCCGACTTCCGCACTTTCTGCGTGCCCTATGACCGGCGGTTGTATGAGACGCTGGCCGGCCCCGGGGGCCAGCGTGCGATGCACATGTGCGGCCAGAGTACCCATCTGCACCCAGCGCTCGTGGACGACCTGGCGATCGACGAGTTCTGTCTGTTCGGTTACGCGGTGGAGCCGCAGACCGCCGCCCGCGCCCTGGGTGGCCGCATGCGGCTGTGGGGCAACATCAACCCCATGCTGATGCTGCAGGGCACCCGCGCGCAGGTGTACGAAGCCGCCACCTCGGCCCTGCAGGCCCTGGCACCATGCGGGGGTCTGCTGCTCGGCGACGGGGCGAACGTCTGCCCCGGCACGCCGCTGGCGAATCTGGCCGCGCTCACCGAAGCCGCCGTGGCGTACGGCGTGCCCGCCGGCATGGCAGCAAGCGCGGCAGGCTGAGCCACGGCGGCGCGCCGGTCGGCCGGCGAACCCGACACGAATAGCCCGTTTGGTCGCGCACCGCAGCCACCGCGGCCTGTGGCGTGTGCGCGGGTCCAGGAGCAGGGGCCCAAAGCGGGGCGCCGGTCCGCCGCCGAACCGGCACTTGACGCCGACCTTAGTTTCCCCGTATCGTCAGGTACCGAATTCTGCAACCTCATTGGGCCCAGGCAAGATGCCGGCGCCCCGATCCACTGCAGCAGGGACGCTGCCCTGCTGTTCGCCAACTCGGAGAGTGTCGTGTCCCGGACGCTGGTCGCTGCTCCCCTGACTGCGCTCCATGCCTTGGTTCGCCAGGGCAATGTAGCGCTGGTTTTGATTATGGCCCGGGGCGGTGACCGACGGCGGGATGGCTCATGAACTGAATGCATTCTCAGGAGCTGCTACCCGCCGTCGGACCCATGCCGACGGCGGGTTTTCTTTTGCCAGAACGGGGGTCACCATGTCGGCCATCGAGGTCGATCGTCTGGTCAAGGTGTTCAGCACCAAGCAGAAAGCAGCCGGACTGCGGGGCAGTCTGCGCGCCCTTGTCCGGCCGCGGACCTTGCTGGTCGAAGCCGTGCAGGGGATCTCCTTCGCGGTGGCCGCCGGCGAGCGAGTGGGCTTCATCGGTCCCAATGGCGCCGGCAAGTCGTCCACCCTCAAGATGCTCACTGGCATCCTGCATCCGACCAGCGGCACGGCCCGGGTGCTGGGCCTGGTGCCGTGGGAGGACCGACGGCGGTTGGCGTACCGCATCGGCAGCGTCTTCGGCCAACGGCCGCAGCTGTGGTACCATCTGCCCGCGATCGACACCTTCCGGCTGTTCGGCACCATGTACGAGGTGGACCCGAGGCAACTGCGGCAACGCATCAGCCGCTTGGCCGAGGTGCTGGATATCACCGACCTGCTGGAGACACCGGTACGCAAGTTGTCGCTAGGGCAGAGGCTCCGCTGCGAGGTCGCCGCATCGCTGCTCCATGGCCCGCGCCTGCTGCTGCTCGACGAACCGTCCATCGGCCTGGACGTGGTGGCCAAACAGCGACTGCGTGATGCTATCCGGCTGCTCAACGAGGAGGAGGGCATGAGCGTGCTGTTGACCTCCCATGACGCGGGGGACATCGAGTCCCTGTGTCGGCGGGTGATCGTGGTCAACCACGGCCGCATTGTGTTCGAAGACGACGTGACCGCGCTCCGGCAGCAATACCTGACCGTCAAGAGCGTGGAGGCCCGCTATGCGCAGGAGGTGCCGACCAACTTCGCTATTGCCGGCGGCCACGTGGTGACGCGCGAACGCTATGCCCTGACCCTGCGCTTCGACGCGCGCACGGTCTCGGCCGGAGCCGTCATGGCCCAGTTGGCCGCCGTGGGCGGTCTGGTGGATGTATCGCTATCCCAACCTTCTCTGGAGGAAGTGATCCGAGCCATGTACCAGGACGCCGGGCAAGCCCAGGCGGAGTCGGGCCCGCGTGCTGCGGTGGCACGAGGTGCACCGTGATGGCCGCTAGTACGCGGGTTACCGGTGGCCGGAGTGCGGGCTGGGTTGCCGTACCGGCCGGGCTGGCGCGGGCGGTCAAGTACGCGGCAGTGGCACGCACGCAGGTCGTCCATGGGTTGGCGTACCCCGCGGACTGGGTGGGGCGGGGCCTCACCATCGCGCTTTTTCTGTGGATCTTCTTCCACCTCTGGAGAGCTGCCTACGGCGCCAGCGGGCAGACGGTCATTGCCGGGCTATCGCTGCACGACACGCTCTGGTACCTGATGCTCACGGAAGCCATGACCCTCAGCCGACCGCGCCTGTCCAGCGCGATTGGCGCATCGATACGCAGCGGTGCCATCGCCTATGAACTCACCCGGCCCGCTTCGTTCCTGCTTTACCAAGCCAGCCTGGCCGTCGGTGACGCCGCCCTGCGCCTGGTGGTCAACCTGGCGGCCGGCGGCGCCGTGGTGTGGTGGGTTGCCGGACCGCCACCGGATGTCGCCGTCTGGCCCTTGGTGCTGGTGGCCGTGGCCGGGGCATGGGCGATCGATTGCTGCCTGTCAACGGGCATCGGCCTGCTGGCCTTTGCCACCGAGGACATCGCGGCCTACGAATGGATCTACGCCAAGCTGGTGATGACCCTCGGGGGGTTGCTCATCCCGCTCGACTTCTTCCCAACCTGGTTGAGGGCGGCCGCACTGCACCTGCCGTTTGCCTACAGCGTGTATTGGCCGGCACGCGTCTTCGTCGGCCAAGACCCGGCCGCGGTGGTGGCCGTTCTGGCCGGCCAGGCCGGATGGTTCATGGGGTTGGTCACGGCCGTCTGGTTCTTCTACGGCCGCGGTGTGAGGCGACTGACGATCAACGGAGGCTGACGATGCGCGACGTCCACTTCCTGGCGGCCCTTTGGCGGGCTAACCTGTTGGCGGCCCTGGAATACCGTGCGGCGTTCCTGTCGCAGGTCCTGGGCATGGTGCTGAACAACAGCATCTTCTTCGTCTTCTGGGTCCTCTTCTTCGGCCGTTTCCGCTCTGTGGCGGGGTGGTCGCTGCCAGACATGATGCTGCTCTTCGGCCTGGTAGCGGCGGGTTTCGGTCTGGGCGTGTTCCTGTTCGGTAACGCGCTGCGCCTGACCGATATCATTGCCGATGGACGCTTGGACTACTACCTGTCGTTGCCGCGGCCGGTCCTGCTGCACACCCTGGCCGGTCGTTCGATCACCAGCGGCCTGGGCGATGTGCTGTACGGATGCCTCAGTTTCGCTCTGTCGGGCCCCTCATCAGTTGGCGATGTATGCCGTTTCGGCCTGGGTGTCCTGGTGTCGATGACGATCTTCCTGGCTTTCCTCGTCGTCGTCCACTCGCTGGCCTTCTGGCTGGGAAACGTCAACCTGCTGGCCGGACAGATGCTCAACGCGGTCATCAGTCTGTCGACATACCCGCTCGAGTTGTTCGACGGCACCGCGCGCCTGGCGCTGTTCACGGTCGTACCCGCAGCCCTGATGGGTGCGGTCCCGGCAAGACTGGTGCGGCACTTCACCTGGGTCCAGGGAGGGCAACTCCTCGGCGGCGCCTTGGCCCTGCTGGTCCTGGCCTGGGTTCTGTTCCACCGCGGGCTGCGACGCTACGAGAGCGGCAGCGCAGTACCGATGGAGGTGTAGAGGGGCCGTGCCCGGGTGGGCCGGTAACGGCGCGCCGCGGCGAACGCGAACCCAGGCGGCGGTCGCGAGGCCGCGGCTTGCACCGGCCTCGGGGGGCGCGATCGGGCGAGGCCTGGCTCGCCCGGGCGAACGCCAGCCGGGGGCAGCCCGGCGACCGAGGGCGGGGCAAGGTGGGCAGAGGGCGGCGGCGTGGGCGGATCGGCGGCGCCGCCGCTCGCGTCGTCAGGTTCCCGGCGCGAGGACCACCTTGAGGCTGTCGGCCGTCATCGACGTGAGCAACGCCTCCTCGGTCCGGGCCAGCGGGAACTCGTGCGTGACGAACCGCTCGAAAGGGAAGCCGTCGGCGTAACGCCGGAGAAGGTCGAGGCTAGGGGTATACCCGGTGAACGGATGGTTGGTCATGCCGAAGAGGCGGATGTTGCGGGCGCACAGGTGCCGGTGCGGATTGATGGACACGGCGCCCGTATCAACGAAATTGCCGGCCTCGATGTACACGCCGCCCTTGCGCACCATCTCGAGGCCCTCAGGCACGGCCTCGGCCACTCCCGCGCACTCCACCACGATGTCGGCACCACGGCCGGCGGTCAGGTCGCGAACCTTCTCGAGGCGCTCGGTTGGGGCTGTGCCGGCCACGTCAATGAGGTAATCGGCGCCAAACTCGCGCGCGCGGGCCAGACGGAACGGTGACAGGTCCGTGGCGATGATGGTCCCGGCACCCATGACGCGGGCCTTGATAACATGGCAGATGCCCATGGGACCGGCGCCCTGGACCACCACCGTACAGCCGGTGGCGAACCCCTCGCCCGCCAGGTTGGAGAAGTCCCTCACCTTGTCCAGGTTGTAGCTGACTGCCATCAGTTCGGCCATGACCGCCACGCGCAGCGGCAGGTCCGACGGAACCCGGTACAAGAAGGCCTGGGGCAGCACATACAGGTACTCGGCCCAACCGCCGAGAAGGTGCGGCGGTGACGTGGAGCTGAACGAGTTCCCGTACCCGCGAAGGTGCTCGCACCAGGGGAAGGCAAAGGTGTGCCGGCACGCGTAGCACTCGCCGCAGACCACGTCCGGGCACAGCGCCACGCGGTCACCTGGACCCAGCGGCGCACCGTCGAAATCCAGCCGCGGCCGTTGGCGGTCGTTGATCTCGACCAGGGTCCCAACGATCTCGTGCCCCGGGATGATCGGAAAGGGCGTGTTCGACTGGGCCGCGGTGCCGACATACTGGCACGTCTCACCGCGCCAAGTGTGCTTGTCCGTACCGCAGATGCCGCACATCTCTACCTTGAGCAGCGCGGCGCCGTCGGCCAACGCGGGCCAAGCGAATTCCTGGATTTCGAGCCGTCCCGGTTCGACCATCACTGCGGCGCGCACGTTGGTGCCCATATGCCCGGCTCCTTGTTGTCCCCTCAAGGTGCGGCCTGCTGCCGGCCGGTCAAGGCCCGGGTGCCTCCGGGCGATTGCCACGCCGCCATCACGCCTGGCGGCCACAGGCGCGACGGCTTCTGTCCTCTTCGCCGCCGAACCGATCGGGTACCCACGGCCGCAGGCGGGTCGCCCGGGCCAGGCCGCCGGCGGCAAGCAGGGGGCCGCCGCGCGCCAAGCCCAGGCCGGCAGCACACCCGCTTCGTACCAAGTCGGTTGGGCCGGGCTGCCGCGGATGGTGGCTACCCGGGAGCCGGCGCGGTTCCAGGCCGCTGAGCCGCCTGCCGGTGCGGACGGCGACGACGCCCATCGGCCGCCGGAACCGAACCCGGACAGGCTCCCGCACGCAGACGCAGCCGGCGAACCTCAAGGTGCGTGCCCTCGTGGAGCTGTCGCTGACCGCCGGGACTGGGCGCGGCTGCCGGCGTCGACCTGCCTGTTGACCTGCGCCGCGGGCCCGGCGGCCCAGCGGCCATGTTCCTGGGGGCCTCGCCGCCGGTATCCATTTGTGTGTATACTGCGTGTGCATGGACACATACTGCGTGTGGATGACGTGCATAGCGGTGAGGTACCGGGCGCGCCGTGGAACGCCAGGGCGTCTGGCGCGGTCCGTTGACGGGCGCCCCGCCGCCGCCGCGATCGGCGGCCCCTTTGCCAAGGAGGAAAGCGGATGCGGAAAGCAGGATGGGTTGCCCTGGCACTGCTGGTGGCTGCGTCCGGGCCGGGTCGGGCTGAGATCCCCAGGCAGATCTCGTACCAAGGCGTCCTCACAGGCGTCAACGGGGTAGCCGCTGTCGACGGCCAGTACCAGTTGCGCTTCCGCGTCTTGACGGCGATCGACGGCAACGCCGCCGACGCCGCGTACGTGGAAACGCACGACAATGTGGCGGTCATCCGCGGTGTCTTCCAAGTGATCATCGGCGGCGTGACGCCGATGAGCCTGCCCTTCGACCAGCCGTACTTCCTCGAACTGACCGTACTGTCCGGGCCGGGCGTTACCACACCGGTAACCTTCCCGCGCACGCAGTTCACCTCGGTGCCATACGCACTGCGGGCGGACACCGCCAACAGCGTCGCCGCCGGCGGCGCGGTGCACCGGCTGAATGGTCTCAGCGACGATGTCCAGTTGACCGCGGGCAGCAACATCACGATCACGCCCAATGGCAACAGCCTGGAGATCGCCGCCACAGGTGGCGGTACGGGCACGGGCAGCAATAGCCTGCCCTTTCCAGGCCCGGTGGAGACGGCGACCACGCCGCTGAGCGTCACGCAGACCGGCACTGGCGGCGGCCTTGAGGTCACCACCGACTACCCTGCCGGTAACGAAGGCACGGCCACCATTCGCACTAACAGCTCAGGCAGCGCCCTGCGGGTAACCTCTACCTACGTGGGTCAGGCGGGCCGGTTCGAGCAGTCACATGCGTCCAACCCTTACCCGGCCCTGGAGGCGATCAACAACGCCGGTGGACCGGCTTTCCAGGCCACCAACTACGGCTCGGGCTGGTCCGCGTACCTCAACGGCAACGGCACCAATCTGGGTCTGTACGTGTACAGCCGCAGCACCGCACAGGGGGGCAACCTGGTATTGGAGCAGGCCGGCGGCGACGAGTCCCGCGTGCAACTGAGCAACAACAGCGGCGCCTTCTGGACCATCGGCGGGCGGGGCTCGTCGGACAACATGCAGGCCGCGATGGGCTTCTCCCTGACCAGTTTGACCGGGAATCGGAACGTTCTGACCCTGCGCGGCGACGGACGGGTGGATGTACCCGGCACCTTGGCGGCCGAAAGCGTCAGCGTGAGGGGCGCAATGCAGGCAGCGCAGGTGACGGCCCCGCGCATCAGCAGCAGCAACCTGGCGGCCGACACGGTTTCCGTAACCGGCCGGTTGACGGCTGCCGGCGTGACGACGCCGAGCGGGCCGCTGCAGCCGGGGCTCTTCGACCAGATCTGGACCGCCAACCACAACTACGGCGTGAAGCGCCTGTGGGTAAGCTGCACGTACCCGGAGCGGACCATGGACGAGTGCCGGGTGAGCTTCGTCCTGCCGGACTCCGCCGTGGTCATGGTCGCCACGGCTTTCGGTTATTACGGCAACTCCTATGGCCGCTGGGCCAACGCCTACATTGCCATGGACTACGATGACGCAGCGTCCAGCGACATACGCGATCAAATGCACCTGTGTGCGCCGACCCAAGACATCAATTACCCGACCTATATGTACCCCGCGTCGAAGACATTTGTGCGCGTGCTGGGTCCTGGCGAACACTCGGTACGGCCGCGGCTGGTGTTCCTCGATTCCAGCGACAACTTCCCTGGCAGCCCGTCTCTGCCCGGCGGTTCGTCCATCAGCCAGAAGGGCGTCTGCATCGAACACGCGGAGGTCACGGTGATCGCCGTGCGCAAGTGGCGATGACCGGCGCCAAGGGGGTACATCAGTGCGGCTGGGCACCGGCGCCCACTACGCCGGTCGCCGGCGAACGCGCAGGCACCGCGAAGCATTGGGCAGTCACCAAGACGCCAGCCCGCAGGGTGGCCGCGACAGCGAGCGTACCAGGGCCTCAAGCCGGGGGCCGGAAGGCGTTCGAGACCCGCAGCAGCCTGACGCTGTTGCCCGGTTCCGGGCCCGCGGACAATGCCGTGGACAGGGCCACCCCGTACCGCCACGCGTCCCCCGCCGGCCGTCGCCGACAGCTGACGGGGCCCCGGTCGGCTCACCCGGCAGTTACCCGCGCCGTGACCGCGGCCGGAGTCTTGGTCGCAGTGGGGGCTCTGGCGCTTGCTGGCGTCCGCCCCGTCCAGGCGCAGGGCGACCCGGATCTGCGACTGCCATGGTCGACCGTGAGCGCCGGTGGCAACGGAGCAGTACCCGGGGCCAGCGGGGCGCTAGTGCTGACGCCAGCCCTTGGTCTGCCGACCGTCAGCAAAGGCAGCGCCGGCGGTCTTGTGCTTCATGGTGGGTGGGTGGCGGGCGTCAGCCGCGTTATCGCGACTCCGGTCACGAGCGTGACCGCCGTGCACGCGGGCTGGAACCTGTTGTCGCTGGCGGCCATGCCATCACGTCGCAGCGCCAGTTCGCTCTTCCCCAGCGCGGTCTCGGCCTTCTTCTCCTATGACGGCACTTACCAGGCGGTGTCGGAGTTGGAGCCGGGCCGAGGTTATTGGGCACGGTTCGGCGACAGCGAGAGCGTCCCCAGTGTCGGTGGTGCGTGGGAAACGACGGTGGTCACGGTCCAACGCGGCTGGAACCTGGTCGGGGGGGTCCCCTATGGCGCCGCCGAGGGGCACCTGGCCCCGGTACCACCCCTCGAGCTGACGGCGCCCGTTTACGGCTACGAGCCGGCCGGTGGTTACTATGTACCGGGTGCGCTGGTCCCGACGCAGGGGTACTGGGTCTGCGTCAGCGATGCGGGTCAGGTCACTATCGGCTCTGGGCCGACAATCCCGGCGGCGCGGCAGGCCACGGGCCCGGCTTCAGGCCGGTTGGCGATCGCAGACTACGCGGCCGGGCAGGAGTTGGGGACGCTGTGCCTGACCGACGCCCGGGGTCGGAAGCAGCAGCTGTACTTCGGCAACCCGGGCGATGGGGCGGCCGCGGCCTACTACCAACTGCCACCACGTCCACCCGCAGAGGCCTTCGACGCACGGTTCGCCGCCGACCGCGCTATTGCCTGCGGCACCCCGGGCCTAGAGCAGCGCGTGCCACTGCAGGTGAGCACACCCGCCTATCCGGTCCGCGTGAGCTGGCAGGGCAACGGCCGCGCCGAGGCGCGGCTCGAGGTAGGCGGCCAGCAGACGCCCTTGATCGGCTCCGGATCACTCGAGTTGCCGCAACCGAGCGAGGCGCTCGCCCTGCTGCTGAACCCGGCCGTGGCCTTGGCCGGGCCGGCGCCGCGTGCCTACGCTCTGGAAGCCAACCACCCGAACCCCTTCAACCCGCAAACCTCGGTGCGTTACGCTCTGCCGGAGCAGGGCCCGGTCACGTTGACCGTATACGACATGACCGGACAGGTCGTGCGCCGACTGGTCGACAGCGTCCAGCCGGCCGGATGGCACACAGCCACCTGGGACGCGCGCAGCGATCGCGGTGTGCCGGTCAGCAGCGGCGTGTACGTGTGCGAAATGCGGGCCGGCCTGTACCGCGCTACCCACCGCATGGTCCTCGTGCGGTAGCACCACAGGGGGCCCGAGCGCACGCAGATTCGCCTGAGGGGCGGCCGGCGACAGCACCCGTCGGCCGCCCTGGCCGTGAGTCGGCCATCGGGAGTGGCCTGGGCGTAGTGGGCGACGGCACCCATCGGCCTCCCAGGCCGTCAGTCGACCATCGGGAGTGGCCTGGGCGTAGTGGGCGACGGCACCCATCGGCCGGACCGGTCACTGGGGCGCGCGACGAGCCGGCCGGAACCTTCCCCACGCCACAACTGGAATTGGTCCCTTGCCGCGGACGGCCCGTGGCCGTACTACTTGGCCACCCATCCCCGCGGTCGGAACACCGGTGCGGCATGGCCGCCGCTGCCGTGAGCGCGGGCGAATAAAGCGGGTACGGTTCGCGACCGAAGCAACCTGTCGGCCGCAGGACCCACTGGGTTCACCGCGCTGCCCGGACGGCAGCGAAGAACGCCGCCGGGTAGCGGATGCGGCCGGTGACGATCGCCGCGGCCGCAGGTGAGCCAGTTCGCGACCGAAGCAACCTGTCGGCCGCAGGGCCCACCGATCTGACCACAGGATCTGCGACGGCATGGAACGCCGCCCTGACCCGAGATCCGGCTGGGCGCCACGGGTCGCGCGCAGCGCAGGATCCAACCGGCGCCCAGCCTGGCCGGCGGCACGGAACACCCCGGCCACCCCTGAGCAGGAGTAAGAGATGATTCCTGAGAGTGACGCACCGCGCCAAGAGACCGATCCCGGCCGCGTTCGCGAACGGTACGAGTGGAGCAATATCTGGTGGGACTGCGCCGATGACCCGGACCTGCCACGGGTACTGTTAATCGGCGACTCGATCTCGGTGGGCTACGGCGGGACGGTGATCGAGCGTCTCAGCGGCCGCGCCCATGTGGACCGCTTGAGCCACTCGCGCTCGATCATCGATCGGGTGTTGATGGTCGAGACGCGGATGATGTTGGAAGACAACGTCTACGCCGCTATCCACTTCAACAGTGGCCTGCACGGCTGGCACCTGCCGACCGAAGCGTACGCCGACGGGTTGGCGGCTTATGTGGCGCTGCTGCGCGAGGCCGCCCCCGGTGCGATCCTGTGGTGGGCGTCGTCCACGCCGGTAACGCGGGCCGACAATCCGGCCGCCTTGGACGCGGAGAAGAACGCGGTGGTGGTGGCGCGCAATGCTGCCGCCACGGCCACCATGGAGACCGCCGGCGTACCCACGCACGACCTGTACCAGCTGGTCGTCGGCCAACCGGACTGGAAGACGGGCGACGGGTACCACTTCAATGAGGCAGGCAGCCGCGCCATGGGCGAAGCGGTGGCGGCTATCCTGACGGGCAGTCTGGTGACCAGCGCTTGACCGGGCCCGGGGGCGGGTCGCCATCCAGCGCGTGCGGACCTGGCGCTGGTGCGGGCCGGCCCGCATCCGACCGCGCCGCGCGTTCCGGCGCGGTCGGATGCGATCAACCCCCTGATGGCCCAAGGGCGTCGGCATCGTCCGCCTCCACCACGCGGCGGGCGATACGCGACCAGTCGACAAAACGCTCGGGGTGACCTTCGCAGGTGTGCGTGTCGAGCAGGACGATCTCCAGCGTGCAGCTGTGGGCCCGAGCCGCAGCCACGGTGCGTCGCAGGTACGCCTCGACCATGGCGCCGTCGAAACGCCCCACGAGGTGAGCAGGCTGGGGCTTCCACATGAAGATGCATTGGCGGCCGATCCGGGCGGCGCAGCGCTCCACGTCGGCCCACGGCGACACAGCCACACGTCGCAGCCGGGGGAGGGTCAACACGAAGTCGAGTTTGTCGGTGACATCGTCGCAGCAGCCATAGCCGTTCAGGCCGAAGCGCGCCAGCAGGCGAGCCTCGTAGGGGAAGACGAACTCGGCGTGCATCCGCGGTGACACCACCGCCATCTCCTGCGCCTCCGCCCACCCCCACATGTCTTCGGGCCGGACAGGCCCAACCGGAGCGCCCGGGCGAGGCAACTCGTCGGTGTAGCCATACCCACTTGTGTAGATGGGCGTGCTGTCGTTGTTCAGGCTGAGCAGGCGGAGCTGCTCGTACTGGCGCAACAGCTCCCGGTGCCCGGCCTCGAGGAAAACCATGGCGTCGTGCACTGACTGCGGGTGCTGCACCATGTCCAGCAGCACCTCTTCCAGACCGCGCAGAGCGGTGTACTGGTTCATCAGGTGGTATGACAGATCGGCCACGCCCCGCAGACGGATGGTCAGCAGGTCGCCGAAAAGGTCGGCAAACCATTCCGCACGCTGCTGCGTGGCCGCCTCATCCGGAGTCACCTCGGGGAAGCGTAGCTGACGCAGATCGCCTGGCTCGGCGATGACCGGGTCAAAACCGAACGCTCCCCGCTCGGTCGTGCTGGGTCGACGCCGTGGCTGCAGGCCCCAGCCACTAGAGTGGACTACCCGCGGCACGACCCATTCTCCCTCGATTACATTGTCGCTGTCGAGCTGGTGGCCCAGGAACAGCTGGCGGCGGAGCTGCCGTTCCACGTCCCGGGCCGCGCGGTCTTCGCACCGCAACTCGGCTTCCGGGATCAGTTCGCCCCAGGAACCCTGCGGGTCGATGTAGACCACCGGGCGCCGGGCCTCCATGCGGTTGTGCCGGCGCCAGAGCTCACGGCGCCCAACCATGGCCGGCAGGGATGCCAACTCGGCCACCTGCCGGGCCAGATCACGCAACAGGACTCGCTCGTGCGTCTCCATCTTCCCCCCTGGAAGGAGCAACTCCGCCGTCGGCCAGGCCCCCTGCCGCCGCGACCCCGCAGGCAGCCAGCGGCGTTGAGGAAGCTAACAAACCAACGCCACGGGCGGCAAAAGCGGTGTGCCGCGCTCGCGGTGGGGCCGCTTGACGGGTACCCCCGCAGGCCGTATCTTTAACGCCTGTATGAAGCTGCGCGGCGCCTCCCCAAGGCATTGGCTGGCAGCGGATGGGACATGCGGGGCGATTAGCTCAGTTGGTTAGAGCGCTGGTC
>CAITNQ010000091.1 GCA_903893785.1 uncultured Gemmatimonadota bacterium | reverse complement strand
GGTCGGCAATACCGCGTACCAGTTCTCCTTCCAGGCGCGCAGCGACGGTTGTACTCAAGGCACGCCGACGGCCGGGCCGGCGTGCTGTAACCGTGACCTGGGCCGCATCCCGTCTGCGTGGACAGCATACCGCTCGGTTTTCGTCACCCCGGATGGGGGGCCTGCCATCCACCAGGCTTTCCACCTCGGCCAGTGGCACGCCGATGGCTCGGTCGCCTTTGACCAGCTCGCGCTGGTGCCGGTACAGCCGCTCTACGTCGAGCAGGATGGCGTGGTGCTGGGTGAGGGCGAGCGCCTGGACAGCCTGACCTATGAGTTCGCCGCGCCCTTGGCCTCGCCCTCTGCCAACCACAGCCGACCGCTGCGCGGGCACGACTGCGGTTTCAATACCGACCGCTGGGTGTTCAGCCGGGCGAGCCGCGTTACCTACGTTCACGAGGTGCGCGGTCGACGTCAGCTCGAAGCCGAGGTCCGCGTGGTGGTCGGGTACCATGAAGCCGGCGGGCTCGTCGTAGAAGCCAGCCGGGACGGCGTCCAGTGGCAGCGTTTGGGGTCCATCGACGGCAAGGGGGGGCGCGCTTTCCCATTGCCCGCCTCGCTGCTGCCGGCGGCGCGGGTGTGGGTACAGTTGCGCGCCGAGGGTAGCCGCGTTACCGCTGGCGGGGCCGACCCTGGGTCGTTCCAGGTGGCCGCTTACACGTACCGGGCCCGCATCGACGGGTCGCCGCTCCAAGTGCGTGGGGCCACGCGCTTCGTCGCCGTGCCACAGGCCGACGACACGGTTTCGGTGCGCGTCTCCAGCCTGGGCGACGGCGTTCCGGGCGGCCGCAATGTGGCGGAGCTCGAATGGCACCACACCGCCCAACGGCCGCGGTTGGCGCGTCCCATGATCACCCTGACCCAGGGATCCCGTTCGGCTGCCTACCCCGCGCCGCCGGTAACGCTGGAGCCGGGCCGGGGGCGCCTCCAGGTGCCCTACGACGTGCCGGGCGCTGGCGATTGGGAACTGCGGCTGACCCTAGGCGGTGACCTGGGCTTCGCGGCGCAGGCAGATCTGTCGCTGTCCACCCTGTATGAGTCGGCCTATGGCTGGCGCTTGCCGGCGTCCTCGGCTGCGATCGGTTTGTGGTGGGCTTCCTCGGGGTGGAAAGTGGGCCGCTGGCGGCCGTTGCCGACCGACAGCGCCGGCGCCGTGCTCATCCGAACCGCCAAGGGCGAAGCCGAGGCGGCGCAACTGGTCCTCAGACCGGCGCGTCCGCTGACCCGCCTGCGCCTGTCGGCGACCGACTTGGTCGGCCCGGGCGGCGCGGTGCTCCCAGCCCGGCAGGTGGAGTTGCTGCGCGTTGCCTATGTGCCGGTGTCAACGCCCACCGACCGCGCCGGGGCAGCCGATTGGTGGCCTGACCCATTGCCGCCCTTCGACCACCTGGATCTGGTCGCGGGGCAGAATCAGCCGGTGTGGGTTCGCGTCACGGCGCCGCCGGGCGCGGCCCCCGGACGCTACGCCGGTCGCCTGCAGTTGGCGGCCGAAGGCTATGCCGCCGAGGTGGCGTTGATCGTTGACGTCTTCGCCTTCAGCCTGCCGCCGCGCTTGAGTTGCACGACCGCCTTCGGCTTTGACTGGAACAATGTCGTCCGCTACCAGGGCCTGGCAGACCTGGACCACCGCCGCCAGGTCCTTGACCTCTATTGGCGCAACTTCGCGGCCCACCACATCTCGCCCTACGATCCGGCGCCCATGGATCCCCTGCGGTGCGAGTGGAACGGTTTAGAGCCGCAGTTCGACTGGACGGCGTGGGACAGCGCCATGGCGCGCGGCCTGGACACGCTCGGGTTCAGTTCATTTCGCCTGGCCGTGCCGGGCCTGGGCGGGGGCACATTCTATGACCGGCGCGAACCCGAACTCCTGGGGTACCCGGAGTCTGATCCGGCCTACAGCCAGGCCCTCGGTGCCTGGCTGAGGGCCATGGAGCAGCACCTTGCCGAGCGCGGTTGGCTCGACCGTGCTTTTGTGTATTGGTTCGATGAACCTGACCCCAAAGACTACGCCTTTGTCACCAACGGCTTCGCCAAGCTGCGCCGTTACGCCCCGCGCCTGGCCCGCATGCTCACCGAGCAACCGGAACCGGAACTGGTTGGCGGCCCGACCATCTGGTGCCCGGTCAGCGATGCCTTTGACCCTGACCGCGCCCGACCGCGCCAGGCCGCTGGTGAGGCCTTCTGGTGGTATGTGTGCACCGGCCCGAAGGTCCCTTACGCTGGTCTGTTCATCGATCACCCGGGCACCGAGCTTCGGGTCTGGCTGTGGCAGACGTGGCAGCGCGGCATCAGGGGAATTCTGGTTTGGGACACCAACTACTGGACCAGCCCGGCCGCCTATCCGGGCGGGCTACAGAACCCCTATCTGGACCCCATGGGTTGGGTCAGCGGGTATGGCACCCCGGCGGGTACGCGCCAGCCCTGGGGGAATGGCGACGGTCGCTTCATCTACCCGCCTGAGGCCGCCGCAGGTGGCGCCAGCGATGGCCCGGTGCTGCAGGGGCCGGTGGACAGCATCCGCTGGGAAATGCTGCGCGATGGCTTGGAGGACTACGAATACCTGGCGCTGCTGAGCCGCCGACTGGCAGAGCGTTCCGACCTGGATCCGGCTCGACGCCAGGCCTATGCCGCCCTTCTCGAGGTGCCGCCCGAGATTAGCCACCAGATGACCTCGTTCACGGTCGATCCAGCGCCGTTGGAGGCGCGACGACTGGCCATCGCCGCCGCCATCGAAGCCCTGTCTGGGCCGCTCTCACCGGCCGCCCGGTGAGCACCAGGCGGCTGCGGACCGCTTGGACCGCGAGCGCGGGGAGGTAGCGTGACACCGTATCTGTTGGTCGACTTCGGTACCACCAGCACCAAAGCGGTGGTCGTGGACTTGGACACGGGAGCGCTGTCGTCACCGCAGAGCTTTCCCTCGGTGGCTTCATCGACGGCCGCGCCGGGTCATGCCGAGGTGCCGTTGCCGGCCATTGCCGCGCGTTTCGACGGCATCTGCCGCCATTTCCGCCGCGCCGCGGCCAGACCGCTGGCGGGCGTCGCGCTATGCAGCGAGATGCACGGTTTCGCCGTGCTCGACGCCGCCGGCCAACCGCACACGCCGTACATCGGCTGGCGCGACGAGCGTTGCCTGGAAGTCATCGATGGCGACTCCACCTACGACCTGGTAACGGCCCATCTCGGACCCCGCTTCAAAGACATTACCGGAATGCGGCCTCGACCGGGTTTCCCGCTGCTGAACCTGATCCATCTGGGGCGCCGGGGGTGCCTGCCACGGCAGGGGCGCGTGGTCTCGCTGCCGGGCTGGCTGGCCTGGGCCGGCGGCGCAGCCAGCGGCCTCGACCACCCAACCCTCCTGGCCGGGATGACGTACTACGACGTTCGCAGCCGGCAGCTGTCACCCGAGCTCCTGCAGTTGACCCGCGACCTGGGGCGTTTTGACGCGGTGCTGGACCAGCCGTCGGCGGCCGGCAGGATCGCCGGGTATTGGAGCCTGGACGGCGAACGCCTGCCCATCCTGGTAGCCCTGGGCGACCACCAGTGCTCGGTCCTGGGCGCCGGTCTGCTGACCGACGACACCCTGTCGCTCAACCTGGGTACCGGGTCGCAGGCCTCGGTGGTGCGGTCCGACACGCTACCGGCCGCCGAGACGCGCCCCTATGTCGATGGCCTGCAGCTGCAGGCCATCACCCACGTGCCGGCCGGTCGCGCCTTGGCCGAATACGTCGGCTTCCTCGATCAGGTGGCCGACGGCAGACAGGACCACTGGCGGCTGCTCGGTCAGATCACGGCCGAAGAGGTGCGCCGCAGCACGCTGGAGGTGGACCTGGCGATCTTCCCCGGGGCGCGCGGCTACACCGACGGTGGCCGCGTGGCCCGGGTGCGCGAAGGCAGCCTGACGCCCCGCCATGTGCTGGCCTCGCTGCTTCGCTGCCTGGCTGCGCAATACGTACCAGTGGCGAGGGAACTGGACGCTGACGGCCGCGTGCGTCGCTGCCTGCTCAGTGGCGGTATCGCCCGGCGCCTGCCCGTGCTGCAGGAGCTTCTGCACGAGCAATTGGGCTGGGATACCGTTGGCGCCGGTGCTCTCGATGAATCGCTGCTTGGCCTGCGTCTGCTGGCCTGGTTGGGGGCCGGCCGCGCCACCACCTGCGCCGAGGCCGAATCGCAGTGTCCTCCTCACGGGCCGGGCACCGCGCCCTGGCCGGCCGTCAACTGACGCGCCTCCTCTGCGGAGCATGCCATGAAGATCACCGATATCAAGACTGCCGAAGCCTGCTACCACTACATCCGCGTGTACACCGACGAGGGCGTGTACGGGACCGGCGAATGCAGCCACGTGGACCACGGCTGGCGGGGCACCGTGGAGTCGATGAAAGGCCTGCTCATCGGCCAGAACCCGCTGGATGTGGATGCCTGCTTCGAGCGCGTGCGGCGGGCCTACATCTTCCGTGGCGGCATGTCGGGCCTGGGCATTTCGGCGCTGAGCGGCATCGAGATCGCGCTGTGGGACCTGGCCGGCAAAGCACTGGGGGCCCCGGTGTACCGTCTCCTGGGCGGCCGGTTCCGCGACCGGGTGCGGCTGTACGTGGACAGTGCGCACAGCGACTACGGCCAGCGCGCCGAGGAGGTGCGCGCCCGGGGGTTCACCGCCATCAAGTTCGATCTGGACGACGCCGACAACCCCCACAAACTCGACCCGTGGAACTGGTCGGTAACGCCCGACGAACTGCGTTCCATGGTCGACCAGGTGGCTCAAATCCGGGCTGCCATTGGCCCGAGCATGGACCTGGCCATTGATCTGCATGGTCGTTACGACGGCTTGGCCGGCATGCAGCTGGCGCACCAGCTGGAGGCCTACAACCTCATGTGGCTGGAGGAGCCGGTGCCGCCCGAAAACATCGATGCCCTGCGGCGCATCAAGGAAGCGACGCGCACGCCGATCTGCGCCGGCGAGAACCTCTACCTGCGCTACGGCTTCCGCGACCTGCTGGAGAAGCAGGCGGTAGACGTGATTATGCCTGACATCAGCAAGTGCGGCGGTCTGTCCGAGAGCCGCAAGATCGCCAACCTGGCCGAGATCTACTACATCCCGTTCGCGCCGCACAACAACAGCGGCCCGTTGAGCACGCTGGGCGACAGCCATGTGTGTGCCTCGGTGCCCAATTTCCTTGCCTTGGAGTGGCACCGCTTTGACGATCACACCTGGGATCACCACCTGCAGACCGAGCGGCCTCTCATCGAGCAGGGCCACGTCGTGCTGCCTGACCGGCCCGGCCTGGGCGCCGAGTTGGACGAGGAGTACGTCGGGCGGTGGGTCACCGACGGCGGCCCCCTGTTCCGCTGAACCGGCGGGCAGCATGGACGACCACGGCAGCTGCCGCCGTCCGGCTCGGGAACGGCTCGACGGCTGCCCGTCACGGCGCCTTCGCCGGCTGCCTGGGTGGCTGGGTCTGTGGGTCGTGTTGGGCGCGTTGACAGGATGGCGCGCAGGGGCGTCGCCGTCGCCTGCCGATTCCGCCGGTACCACAAACGCAACGGAGACTGGCCATATGGTGCAGGGGATTCACTGGCTCGGACACGATTCTTTCCGCCTGGAGGGGGACGGCAAGGTGGTTTACATCGACCCCTACCAGCTGCCCGCCAAGGCCCCCGTGGCCGACCTGATCCTGATCACGCACGATCACGCCGACCACTGCTCGCCCGACGACGTCGCCCGCATCCGCGCTGCCCAGACGGTAGTGGTCACGGTGGCGGCGGCGGCAGCCAAGCTGCCGGCGCCGGTGCGCCTGGTCCACCCCGGCGACTCGCTGGTGGCGCAAGGCGTCGCGATTCAGGCCGTGCCGGCGTACAACACCACCAAGTTCCGCCGGCCGGGCGAGGTGTTCCACCCGCGCGAAGCAGGCAATGTGGGGTATGTCGTCACCCTGGCCGGGCGGCGGATCTACCACACGGGC
>CAITNQ010000090.1 GCA_903893785.1 uncultured Gemmatimonadota bacterium | reverse complement strand
GGGCTGGCCAACACAGCAGCCCGGGTTAGCCGACTTGGTTAGGCCCGCTGTGCGCCATGTCCGTGCACCAACAGAAAGGGGCGGCACTCGCGAGAGTGCCGCCCTTGACCAGTGCACCGGAAACGTACGGCGGTGTGGGACCTGTTGCTTACTTGGTTTTCGCCGCAGCCGGATTGGGATGGGCGATCTTCTTGACCATCTCGGCAAACACGAACGGCTTCGCCGTGGGGCTCTCGGCATTGTGGCACTTCTTGCACACACCCTCGGTCGGGTCGACCAGGCCCTTGGCCTTGGCCTGCGCCGGGTCCTTCATGACCGCCATGGCTTTGTACAGGCTGCCCGGACCGTGGCAGGACTCGCACCCGACCCCATCCTCCACCTTGTACTTGCCCGCGGGCGGCCCGACCAGCGAGGCAGCCTCAGCGCCGTGGCCCGTGACGTGACACTTCAGGCACTGGTCGGCTTTCTGCGGATCGGCTATACCCTTGGCCTTGGCGACTTCCTTGGCCTTGGGTGTGGCGAGAGTGGCATACGCCTTGGAATGAGCACTGGCCTGCCAGGACCCCAGCTGATTGCCCTTAGCGGGGTTCTTGTGGCACATGCCGCAGGACTCAGCGCCAACGAACTTGGGTTTATCCTGCGCTTGCGCGGTCGCCGCAACGGCCACGACCGCAGCCAGCGCCACCAGGCCAGTCAACGTCTTCTTCATGGAAAGACCCTCCGCGAGAGTGTTCACTGCTATTGACGCGTCCGCCGCCGTCGGGTTCCGGACGATCCAGACGCAAGGCCGTGATCGACGGGAGCCCGGCAGTTCGGCGCGCCGTGAGCTCGGACCCTTGCCTGCACACCGGCTGTGTGCGGGCCGGTCAAGGCGAGATCTGGAATTTAAGATGTAACGCGCGCGTTCACAAATGGGTGCGCAAGCTGAGGGGGTCGACGGGCATGCGCCCGCCGACCCCCTCTTCAGCCACCGCTTTCAGAATACCTGCCGCAGTTCAGGTTACGGCAGAAGCACCATCTTGCGGTTCTCGACAAAGCTGCCAGCGCGCATGGTATAGACGTACACGCCCGCCGTCAACTTGGCGCCGTCGTTGTCTTTGCCGTCCCAGCTGGCGGCATATTCGCCGGTGGCGTGCTGCGCGTCCACCAGACGGCGCACCATCTGACCCAGGCTGTTGTAGATGGTGATCTGCACGTTGCTGGGCTCGGACACCGCATAGCGAATCTCGGTCTCCGGGTTGAACGGGTTCGGGCTGTTCTGCGCCAGCGAGAAAGCCTGCGGCTTGCCGGCGACCTGCTCCGTAGCCACGGCCGTGGCGATGTCGCGGCCCGTGAGTTCCTTGTACGCCGCCTTCAGCATGCCAACAGTGTAGCGGGTGTTGTGGATGCCGTGGCTGCCGTCGTAATACACATACCAGTAGGCGTAGGCAGCCTTGTTCTGCGCCACCGTCGAGGTGCTATCCAACTTGATAGTGGTGCTGCCGACCGGCGGCAGAGCCTTGGCAACCATCTCCATCAGGTGCGCAACTTCGGTCTGAACGCCTTCGATGGCGCCGTCACCGTCGAAGTCTTCGCGCGGCATGTCGAACGACTGCGTTGGGCCGTGGCAGTCGGCGCAGGCCGTGGTCAGGTCGGTGTCGTCGCTCGGGTCGTTCGGCGTGCCGTTGTCAGCCTTGACTTTGAAGGTGTGGCCGCCGGCCTTGGCGAACACCGGATTGGCCGTGCCATCAGCCAGCTTGGCCGTCTGGGGCTGCATGTGACACCCGGCGCAGCTGTTCTCGACCGCGTACAGGTGCGTGGATTTGGGCAGGTTGCCGTAGTTCGGGCCATTGGTGCCGGCCAGCATATCGGCCTGGACACCGTAGTGCGGGTTCTGGCGAGAGTGGTAGGTCTCGGCGTAGACCGGACCATTGCGGCGGGTCTTGTGGCAGTTCATGCACAGCTTGCCGGTGCCGCCCTCGGTGATGACCTCGCCGTTCATCAGGGTCACATCACCCATGGCGCGCAACTGGTACTCGTTCTGCGTGTCGTGGGGATTGTGGCAGGTGGTGCAGTTGATGGTGCTGTACTCGAGGTTGGCCACCTTGGCGCCGTAGCCGGTCTGCATGATGTCCAGGCCCTGCTCGACGCGCTGCTGGAAGCCTTCGCCCGTATGGCAGACCACGCAGCTGCCCTCGCCAGGACCCGTGGGCTCGCTGATGGTGTTGGCGTGGCCGGAGATCTTCCACTCGGCATTGCGGTAGTGCGTGGTCATCGAGTCGTGGCAGAAACCGCAGTCGCCGGCGCTCGACGACACCGAGGTCTTGGTCGGATCGCCCTTGTGCTCGCTGCCCGGACCGTGGCAGCTCTCGCACTGGATGTTCGACTTGGCCTGCAGAGCCGCAGGCATGGCCTCGAAGTTACCGGCCTTCAGGACCTTCCACCAGTTGCCGGCCGAGTCGCCACGGGCGTCGGCCGCGCTGGTGCCCCAACCGCCGTTCTGGCGCAGGACATCGTCGAAACCGCCGTTGTCAGCCGCGGCAGCCTTGTCCCAACCGGTGGTGTGGCAACCAATACAGTTCTCGCCGTAGTGATCGCTCTTGATCCCGTTGACGGCTTCTTTCAGGAAATGAGCATGACCGGTCTCGTTCCACTTGGCGACCTGGTCAGCGTGGCAGACGGCGCACTGCGGGAACTGCGGCGCGGCGCCCTCAACGCCACCGACGCCCACGTACGTGGCGCCGGTAACGGTGACGTTCACCGTGGTGTCGCCGATGACGGCCGTGATTTTGTACGAGCCAACCTTGTCGGGCACCAGCAGCTGGCGACCGGCGATCTGGGCCTCCTGCGCGTACCCGGGCTCGGCGAACGGCACATCAGCACCCAACGGGCTGGTCTGCAGCGCGGCGGCAGAACCCGAGGGCTTGCTGGTCAGTGTCCACGTGGTCCCGGCCAGGGCCCGAGCGCTGTCACCCCAGGCTTCCAGGTACACGGGGGTGCCGATACCCACGGTGAAAAGGCCCGACGACTTCTGCGTCGTCGCCGGCAGCTTGTAGTCTTTGATGTCCTGCGGCGACAACGAGCGCGATACCACACGCCCTTCCCGCGCCGAACCGGCACCGGCCGCCAACAGCACTAGCGCCAGAGCCGCGCCAACCGACAACATTCTACGCATGCTCTCCTCCTTGGGTGAGTTACAAGCGGTCATCGCTAACCGCTACGACACGTTCGAATTGTGATGCAATTCACGAACCGGATAGTCGATTTACACACTGCAACAATCGTGCCTCGCCTTCCCAGCAATTCCAGCGTTAGCATTCGGATGACGCAATGCATTAGCGCCCAAGAGGTTGGGTTGGGGTAGCCAGGTTCAACCGGCGCGCCGCGGTCGAGGGTCCTGTGGCCGACGCGCACCAAGGGGTCGGTACGGCTGTCCAGGATCGAACGTAACTATTTGTTTTATTGTCTCTTACTCTATGTGACGGGGAAGCCACAGACAGGGGATGGGCGGGCCTGCGGCGGTCGCCGTCGCGGCTGCCGTGGGTTCGGCAGGGCACCCCAGCGCTAGATCGGAGTGTGGAGACAGGGTCACCACATGGGACATGGGTGACGCAGTCCACTGGGACCGAGACATCCCAGACACACCTGCGCGGCCCCCGCCCGTGCCGCAGTGCGGGCGCGCAGGACCGGTCCTCTCGACCGGTTCGGAGGCCGCGACATCCCTGGTCGGAGCGCGGTAGCGGAACCCCGGGGCCTTGGCAGCCACGGGCCGGCGACTGCGGGAACCCGGACACCCGGCGGTTGCGGGAACGCGGCGGTGGGAACCCAGACACCGGGCAGCCACCAAAACGCGGCGGCGACAACCTGGCACCTTGGTGGAAACGGGCTTGCAGGAGCGAGGGACCCAACGCCAAGTGACCACGGGTCAGCAGCAGCCGGTCCCCCTGGGGCCAGACCCACGCGGCGCGCACGAACGGCGAGCGGTGTCGTGTCGATAGACCTGTTGTCGGGCCAGACCCACGCGTGCGCGCGGGCGGGATCCAAAGCAGGACGGAGCACCCCGATGCCGGGGTGCTCCGTCTTTCCAGACCGCCTGTGCCGAGACGCGCCACGCGCAGGCCAACCTGCCCCTTTGCGGGTGGCATCGCGGCCCAGCCCTCGGCCGTGTGCCTGGCGGCGGCGTCACGCCTGGTTAGCGGGCGGCCAGTGCAGCGGCCGCTGCCTGGCAGGCCCATGGAGCGGCCCGCCGTGGCCTCCCTCAACCAGGCAGCTAAAAGAGCTCAGCGCCGCCGTGGTGGCATTCGGTGCAGCGGGTCTCTTTCTCAGCGCCGCCAATGTCCTCGGGGTGTGCGAACTCCAGCCCGCCAGGGGCCAGCTGTGTGGGCACGGCATCGGCACCGCCCTGAGCCAGAATGGTGTGGCACAGCGTGCAGTCAGACGATATGCGATCGCCCTCGGCCGTCTGCAGATTGCTGCCGTGACACCGGAAACAGCCGACGTACTCGGAGTGCCCCACGTGGTCCGGATACTGCCGCCAGGTAACCTTCATCTTGGGGAAGAAGTTGGTGCGGTAGATGCCCTGCACCGCGGCCACGGCGGCGTCGACAGCCTCGCTTTTCTGGGCCGCCAGATCCGCATACTCGGCCTTGTAATAGTCGCGCAGGGCGGTCTCGATGCCGGTCAGCGCGGCCGTGGTGTCGCTGTACTCTGTGTCCAGGGCCATCACCGCGCGACGTTTGATGTACGGCAGGCTGCGGTCGATGCGCCCGGCCGCAATGGCCTGGTTGACCGTCTGATTGGGCGAACGATAGCGATGGCTGGGCCGGTTGTGGCAATCGATGCAGTCCATGGTGCGCACCGCCGCAGCGGCACCTGCGTCGGCTCCCTCGGGGTCGCGGAATTCCTTGGCGCTGCCGTCAGCCCGCGTCAGGCGCACCCAGCCTATCTCCTCCCGCGCCTCGTCCTTGGCCCGGTACTCGATATGGTTGCTGCGGGCCACGTGCCAGTGAATGCCTTCTACCTGCCCGGTCTGCGCGTTGGCGCCGCCAACCTTCAGCAACAGCGAGATGGGATACGGGGTGTTGGCCTCGTCGGGCAGGAAATGTGGCACTAGTTTCTGCCGGCCGCCGAAGAACTTCTCCGGCCAGTGGCACTCCTCGCAGGTCTCCCGGGCCGGGCGCAGGTTGCGCACCGGGGTGGGGATCGGGGTGGGGTACACGCCCGCGGTCACCGCGTATACCTGATATGCGCCCGACAGCTTGGACTTGACGTACCAGTCGGCACCCGAGCCGATATGGCACTCAACGCAGGCCACGCGGGCGTGGGGCGAACCTTGATACGCGGTGTATTCGGGTTGCATCACGTCGTGGCACAGGGTGCCGCAGAACTCCACGGACTCGGTACTGCGGTAGGCGTTGTACGTGCCATACGCCGTGGCCACCAGCAGCACGGCTGTCCCGGTCACGAAAATGGTTGTGGCGTTGCGCGTGGCCGGCTCAGACAAGTCGAAGTGGATGCGCGAGAAACGGGTGGTTTCGCCCCGGGCCTGCCGGCGATGGGCCAGCACCATGCCGACCGGGATCAGCACCAGTCCGACCACCAGGACTGAGGGAAGGGCCACGAAAGTGAGCAGGCCCAGGTAGACCGAGGTCCTGCCAGCTAACACGTCGATGGCCAGCAGCAGGGCGATGAGCGCAAATGACACCACGGCCAATGCCGCGCCGCTGGCGGTTACCCAATTGTACACGCTCTTGGGCAGATGCCGTTTCTCCATACCTCCTCCTCAGCCATCGGCGCACGGCCCTCTGGCCGGGCGCCGTCTGGTAGCGCTTAGTGTTTCTGTTACCGAGGGCGCACAACCCTTCAGGCTGGCCACCGCGCCCTGACGGGCGTGCACATTCGAGCACTGACACCCGGCCGCGGACGACCAGGCAGTCACTGACGCCAGCGGCGCCGCGACGGCGCCGCAGCCCCCGCGGTGCTGGCCGGACGACGTAGAAGCCGTCCAGGCCAACCACGGACTGCGGCCGCCTGGCCGGCTGCGGCCGCAGCCGGCCTCCCCACCGACGCCGGGGCCTCGGTGCCGACCCGGAACCGGGCGGGCCACGCAACCCGCAGTCCGATGCAGCGTCAAAGTAAGCAGGTAGAGCCCAACCGCAATGGCGCCAGGCGCGGGCGGTGCGGCCTGGCCGCGGTCGGGCCAGGCAGTGGCCATGGGGTGAGCCACGGTCCCGTCACCGCCGCAATCACACGTCAGCGTGGGGTGCCGGCACCGTTCCTGAGGGGCGGCCGGGCAACGCCCAGAGGCGGCTCGACCTGGGGCGCAGCGCCCGGCAGAAGCCGCGGGTTCGGGCTCGGCAAGTCTAGTCGCGCCGGGTCTTCAACTGTGCCCAGGAGGCCGCGCCGACGCCCGTGGAGCCGTCGTCGCTGACAATCTGGACCTCGTAGAGCGCCGCGCCCGCTTGGGTGCCCACTTCGATGTAGTCTGCCTGGGTACCCTCGGGGAAGGCCAACTCCACCCAGGTGTTTGCCTGCATTTCGAAATCATAGGCGTCGGCCGTCAACTCGGCATTGGCAGTTTCGGTCTGGCCCGAAGAACCCAGATGCGCGCCGCGATAGGCAAGCGCCATGTATGTGCCGGCGTCGTCGCCGATGCACAGGCGGACCGCGGCCACCGGGCGAACGCGGTCGAACTGGAAGACCAGGTTCCCCTTGGTCGGCCACAGGAACACCGGGGCCGACGGGCTGGTGCCCGGGTACAGGCCGTCGGTCAACCAGGACAGTTCGCCAACATAGGAGTTATAACCCTGAGTCGCACTAGTAACCGCGTCAGGGGCGATGTTGACCGGGGCAGCGCCCAGGGTCGCGGCCAACGCCAGGGCGAGGGGCAGGGCTCGGCGGAGCGATTTCGGCTTGGGCATCGGTGCGTCCTTTCGCCGCCTGACGGCAGCAGCAGAGCTCCTCGGGCGCCGGCGTGGCTTGCTGACGCCGACGTTGCGGGCCGGTGGAACGGACGGCTGGCCCGCAACGGGGCCGGACCAAATTACGGACATTCGGTTCGCCCGCGCCCGGAACGCGGGACCCAATGCGCAACCGCCGGCCCCGGCGGACGGCGGCACGCAACAACCTTGACCAGGGTAGCGTCCGGGGACGTGGCAGCCGATGTGACGCGCACGTCCCGGCCGGTCCGCCTCCCGGCCGACAGGGCCGGCGACCCGAACGGCGCCCGACCGATCGAGCGGCGCGGAGCCGCCGGTCCCGCTGCCCGAGAGTCGACGTGCGTGGATGGCGCGTTTTTTGCGTTATTACATTGGTCAGTTCCGCTACCCGTGACCGGCGCGCCTTGGCCGTGGTGACATCTTTGACGGCCGGCGCACCGCCGCCTCGACGGCCCGGCCCATACCCGCTGCCCGTTCACCAGAGAGCCCCCAATGACGGAAGAGCAGTCCCCCAGCCAGATCATCACCCCAGTGTTCAAACTCAAGACGCTGGAAGCAACCCGGGCTCGCGCCCGCGCCTCGCGCCAGCTGAAGTCCCTGTTCGAGCCAGCTTCGATCGCCATCGTCGGCGCCAGCGCGCGTCAGGGCGCGGTCGGGCAGGCAGTGTTCCGCAATCTGCTGCTGAACGGCTTCACGGGCACCCTGTACCCGGTCAACCACCGCCACCACAGCATCATGGGCGTGAAGACCTACCCCAGCGTGGCAGCCATCGACGATCCGGTTGACCTGGCCATCCTCATTGTGCCGGCCGCCTCGGTGCCAGCGGTGCTGGAAGACTGCGCCGGCAAAGGGGTCAACAGCGCCATCATCATCTCCGCCGGGTTCAAGGAAACCGGCCCGGAGGGTCGCGAGTTGGAGCTGCGCGTGCGGCAACAGGCCCGCGAGGCCGGCATTGCGCTCCTCGGGCCGAACTGCCTGGGTCTGATCAACACCGACCCCAAGGTGTCGATGAACGCCACCTTTGCCCGGTCCATGGCCCAGCCGGGCAATATCGCCTTCATGTCCCAGTCCGGGGCGCTGTGCACCTCGATCCTCGACTATGCCGGCACGCAGAACATCGGGTTCTCGAAATTCATCAGCTTCGGCAACAAGGCCGACATCGACGAGAACGACCTGCTTCGCTATCTGGGCAGCGACCCGCAGACCCAGGTCATCCTGATGTATGTGGAAGACCTCGGCAATGGCCTGGACTTCATTCATATCGCCCGCGAGATCACCAGCGAGCAGGAGCGCTGCAAGCCCATCCTGGCGCTCAAGAGCGGACGCACGGCAGAGGGGGCCCGCGCCGCGGCCTCGCACACCGGTTCGCTGGCCGGCACCGACGAGGTATACGACGCAGTCATGGCCCAGGCCGGGGTCCTGCGGGTGGACACGGTCCAGGAGCTCTTCGACTATGCCATGGCCTTCGCCAACCAGCCCATGCCGCGTCACGACCGCGTTGCCATTGTCACCAATGCGGGTGGCCCGGGCATCATGGCCACGGACGCGTGCGTTCGCCAAGGGCTCAAGCTGGCGGAGTTCAGCGAAGCAACGCGCCAGACGCTCCAGGCAGCACTGCCGCCGGCGGCCAGCGTCAAGAACCCGGTGGACGTTCTGGGTGACGCCCAGCACGATCGGTACCAGAGCACGCTGGAGGCGGTCCTCAAGGACGAGAACACTGACGGTCTGATCGTGATCTTGACGCCGCAGAACATGACCGACATCGAGGAGATCGCGCGCGGGGTGACGGCCCTCAACCTGCGCTACGACAAGCCCATCCTGGCCTCCTTCATGGGCGGCACCGACGTTGCCGCCGGCGTGCGCCTGCTGCGCCAGCACGGCGTGCCCCACTACCCCTTCCCTGAGGGCGCGGCCCGGGTCATGCGCGCCATGCGCACCTACCGCCGCTGGCTCGACCGGCCGCGCACCGAGGAGCGGATCTTCGAGGTGAACCGCGCCGAGGTCCAGCGCATCTTCAACCGCGCCCGCAGCGAAGGCCGCAACCGACTGCCCGAATTGGAGGCCATGCAGGTACTGGCTGCCTATGGTTTCCCGGTGCTGCGTTCAGGCCTGGCCCGCTGCCGGGAGGACGTGGCCGAGCTGGGCCAGCAGGTTGGCTACCCGCTGGTGATGAAGATCGCGTCGCCCGACATCCTCCATAAGACGGACATTGGCGGCGTGCGCGTCGGCGTGACCGATCTGCCGGCCGCCGAGGAAGTCTTCGACGACATGATGGCGCGCGCCCGGGCGAAGCACCCGGAGGCCAATATCTGGGGCATCAACGTGCAGCAGATGGCCCGCCGCGGCCGCGAGGTGATCCTGGGCGCCACCCGCGACCCCAAGTTCGGGCCGATGGTCATGTTCGGTCTGGGCGGCATTTACACCGAAGCGCTCAAGGACGTGACCTTCCGGCTCGCACCGCTGCGCCAACTCAGTGCTCGTCACATGCTTGAGGAGATCCGCGGTCGCCGCATTCTGGAAGGCATCCGCGGCGAGGCGCCGGCCGACTTCGACGCCCTGCAGGAGTGTCTCGAGCGCCTGTCGCAGCTGGTTATCGAGTTCCCGGCCATCGACGAACTGGACATCAATCCGCTGATCGCTTACGAGAACGGGGCCGCAGTGGCCGACGCCCGCATCATCCTGGGGGCCTGACGGCATGCGCTTCAGTCCTGAGTGGCGCGACCACTACCGCTCCAAACTCGTCACGCCGGCCAAGGCAGTGGCCGATATCCGGCGTGGTCAGCGCGTGTTCATCGGGTCGGGAGCCGCCGAACCCACTGCCCTGGTGGCGGCGCTGGCCGAACGGGCCGACCATCTGGCCGACAACCAACTGATTCACATCCGCTCCCTGGGCGTAGCCCCCTATACGCAGTCCAAGTTTTCAGACCGCTTCCGGTACAACACCTTCTTCATCGGCGACAACGTGCGCGGCGCCGTGTCCGAAGGCCGCGCTGACTACACGCCCATCTTCCTGTCGGAAGTGCCGCAGCTGTTTCGCACCGGCAAGGCGCCGGTAGACGTGGCCCTGATCCAGGTGACGCCGCCGGACGAGCACGGCTTCTGCTCGTTGGGCGTATCGGTCGACATCGTCAAAGCCGCGGCCGACACCGCCCGACTGCTGGTGGCCGAGATCAACCCCCGCATGCCGCGGACCCTGGGCGACTCTTTCCTGCACATCAGCCGGGCCGACATGCTGGTGGAGAACGAAACGCCCATCGCCGAGTTCCAACTGGCGCCGCCCGACGATGTCGCGCGGCGCATCGGCCGCCACATTGCCGAGTTGGTAGAAGATGGGTCCACCCTGCAGATGGGTATCGGCACCATCCCGGATTCAGTGCTGTTCGAGCTGCTGCACCACCGCGACCTGGGCGTGCACAGCGAGATGGTCTCCGATGGCATCATCGAGCTGATCGAGAAGGGGGTTATCAACGGTACCCGCAAGAGTCTGCACCGCGGCAAGGTCGTCACCAGCTTCGCCCTGGGCACGCAGCGGCTGTACGACTTCATCGACGACAACCCGCTGTTCGAGTTTTACCCCAATGAGTATTCGAACGATCCCTTCGTGATTGCCCGCAACACGCGCATGGTGGCAATCAACGCGGCCCTGGAGGTGGACCTGACCGGCCAGGTGTGCTCGGACTCGTTGGGGACCTACTTCTACAGCGGTATCGGCGGCCAGGTGGACTTCATCCGCGGCGCGGCGCGGTCCGAGGGCGGCAAGCCGATCATCGCGCTGCCGTCGACGGCCCTGATCGACGGGCGCCAGGTCTCGCGTATCGTGTCCATGCTCAAGCCCGGCGCCGGGGTCGTCACCTCGCGCGGCGACGTGCACTATGTCGTCACCGAGTACGGCGCCGTGGACCTGCACGGCAAGAGCATTCGCGAACGGGCTCTGGCCCTGATCCACATTGCCCACCCCGAGTTCCGCGAGGAGCTCATGCAGGCGGCCCGCGAGCGGCACTTCGTGTACGCCGACCAAGTAGTCGTCGCCGGCGCCGGCCGCGAGGAGCTGGAGGAACTCGACACGTATTTCACTGCCGAGAACGGCGTCGAGGTCCATTTCCGGCCCATCGAACCGACCGATGAACCGCTGCTCCAGGAGATGTTCTACCGCTGCTCCGAACGCACCATCTACCTGCGCTTCTTCGCCTACGTCAAAGCCCTGCCCCACAGCCGGGCGCAGCAGCTGGTGGCGGTAGACTACGACAACAGTCTAGCCCTGGTGGCCACCGTACTCGAGGGCGAACGCGAGGTCATCGTGGCCGTGTCGCGCTACAACCGCGATCCGGCGAGCAACTATGCTGACTGCGCCTTCATGGTCCGCGACGACTGGCAGGACAAGGGCATTGGTCGCTATGTCGTCAACCGCCTCATCGAGGTGGCGCGCAACCGGGGCATCCAGGGCTTCACCGCCGATGTGCTGGTGGAGAACACCCGCATGATGCATGTGTTCCACCTGTGCGCCCCCGGACCGGTGCAGAGCCGCATCGAGGAGGGCAGCTATCACATCTCGTTCCCACTGACCGCCCCGGTGGCGGTTACCGAAACCCCGCCCGCGGGCGCCTCCTGAACCCGAATGGCGGGCCGAGACCCCGGCCGCCGCGGCCAGCCATGGGAGCCGGCCGGCCGCGGCGATCAATAGCCCCGCCAGCAACCTGGAGTTCCGCATGAGCCACACTGCTGCTGCCTCGCGCTACCAGGCCATGAATTACCGTCGCTGCGGCCGCAGCGGCCTGCGCCTGCCCGCCGTGTCCCTGGGTCTGTGGCACAACTTCGGCGGCGTCGATGCCCAGGCCACGTCGCGGGCCATTGCTGTGCGCGCCTTTGACCTGGGCATCACGCACTTCGATCTGGCCAATAACTACGGCCCGCCCCCGGGGTCGGCCGAGGAGACCTTCGGCCGCGTTCTGGCCCGCGACCTGGGCAGCTACCGCGACGAGTTGATCATCTCGACCAAGGCCGGTTATCTGATGTGGCCAGGTCCCTACGGTGACTTTGGCTCACGCAAGTACCTGCTGGCGTCGCTTGACCAGAGCCTGAAGCGCCTCGGGCTGGACTATGTCGACATCTTCTACCACCATCGCCCGGACCCGGACACGCCCCTGGACGAGACGATGGGCGCGCTGGCGACCGCAGTGCAGGCCGGCAAGGCCCTGTATGTGGGCTTGTCGAACTACCCGCCGGAGCTCTGCCGCCAGGCCTCGGCCCTGCTGCGCCAACTCAACACCCCGTGCCTGATCCACCAGCCCAGCTACAACCTGTTCAATCGGCACGTGGAGAACGGCCTGCTGACGGTCCTGGACGAAGAGGGCATCGGCGGTATCGCCTTCTGCCCATTGGCCCAGGGGCTGCTGACCGACCGGTACCTCAACGGGGTTCCGGAAGACTCGCGGGCGGCCAAGGCGCACGGTTTCCTCAAGCGCGACGCCATCACCGAGGAGCGACTGAACGTGGTACGGGCCCTGGCAGCCGTGGCCGCGGAACGCGGCCAGACCCTGGCGCAGATGGCTCTGGCCTGGGTGTTGCGCCAGCCGGCCATCACCTCGGCCCTGATCGGCGCCAGCCGGGTGGAGCAGGTCG
>CAITNQ010000089.1 GCA_903893785.1 uncultured Gemmatimonadota bacterium | reverse complement strand
TCCGCCCTCACGGCCCTCGCCGCGTCCGCCGTCGCCACGTCCGCCATCGCGGCCCTCACCGCGCCCACCGTCGCCACGGCCGCCATCGCGACCTTCACCGCGCCCGCCTTCACCGCGCCCGCCGTCGCGTCCTTCGCCGCGCCCGCCGTCGCGCGCCTCGCCGCGGCCGCCCCCGTCACTGCGGCCGCTGTCACGTCCCTCACCGCGCCCGTTGTCGCGTCCCTCGGCCCGGTTGCCATCCCCGCGGCTTTCGCCGCGCCCGGCGTCTCGGCCTTCTCCCCGGTCGCCATCGCGAGTGCCCTCGCGGGGTTCGCGGCCAGCGGGACGGTCTTCCTCGGCCGGTTCGGCCGCGCGGCCATAGGACACCGGCGTACCTGCAGCCGGGCCCGTGGCCACCGTACTCCACCCCGGCTGCCCTTCAGCCGGCGGCGGTGTCACCGCCAGTCGCGGCGCCGTGGGGGCCTCTGTCACGGGCGGCGTCGGTGACTCGGGTTCCACCGCAGCCGGGTCGAAATCCGCCTCGCCCAGAAGGTACTTGAAAAACATCTTCATCTTGTTGGCGGAATCCCGCCCCATGCCGGTCTTGCCCCGGAAGAATTCGACGATGTCGTCGTCGCTCATGGTGGCGGCCGAGTCCTGCCACTGCTGCAGCAGGTCGCCGTACAGGTCGCCCAGCACTTCCGCGATCGCCTGACGACGCGTCGCGGCGACGACCAGGCGACGCAGTCTGGGCGTTGGCCGCTGCTCCCGGTCGATGAACTTCATCGCCTCGATGCCGCGCAGGAAACGGTAGATCATCGACGGCGTGCGGATGATGGCCCGGATGTAGTCGCGGTCGATCTGGTCCGGGATGCGATTCTCCAGTCGGGCCAGGAACTTGTCGAATTGGGCCTTGGTGATGTACGGGTACCAGGTCTTGGCGCCGCCGATCAGCGGCGCGCCGCCCACAGGAGACACCATCGCCGTGTCCGATTCACCGCCCTCGTCCTCGTCCTCCTCCAAGTCCGCATCGGGGGTCGCGCCGCGGTCGTCCGCTTCGTCGCCGCGGTCGATCTCGTCGTCGGCCGCCGACGACGCCTCCAGGGGACCATCGGACAGGCCGTCGTCTGGACTGTCCTGGCTGGTCTCATCGCGATTCGCACCGGGGACATCCGGCTCGCCGCCGTCGTCCTCTTCGAAGCCTGACTCGCTCATGGCTCGTCTCCGTTTCTCTTTCCTAATGGTATGTGGAGCGACCGATGCCGCCGGTGGCTGCCCCGCCCTACCCTTGAGCCGTTGGCTCGCGCCAGGGTCAGGCGTGCTGCGGTGGGTGCGCGACAGTCACGACGGTGCGGATGCCGCCCCGCACGCTGAAGTCGCCCACCACCGTCATGGTCCGGGGAGCACAGGCAGCAACGAGATCGTCCAAGATCCCGTTGATGGCCGCCTCGTAGAACACGCCCCGCTCGCGGTAGGACCACAGGTAGAGCTTCAGCGACTTCAGCTCGATACACCTCTGGTCGGGTACGTAGCGGATGCGAATGGTACCGAAATCGGGTTGCCCGGTCTTGGGACAGAGCGAGGTAAATTCAGGGCACTCCATCTCAATGAGGTAGTCCCGCTCCGGGTGCGGGTTGTCGAAGGTCTCCAGGTCAACAGATGGTTGCGTGGGCATGGGTAACCGGAGGAAAGGCGTCGGCAGGTCAGGGAAAGATATAATAATATAGATGCTCTGAACGGCTTGCCTACCCCCGCTCGCTAAGCCGCGTACGCGATGGGATCGACCAACCCGGCCGCGGCAAAACCCGCCAACCGCAGGCGGCAGCTGTGGCAGCGGCCGCAGGCGCGCTCTTCAGCCTGATAGCAGGACCAGGTCAGGTGGAACGGCGCTCCCAGGCGTGCCCCCAGGCTGACGATACCACCCTTGTCCAACGCGATGAGGGGCGTGTGGACGACGATGGCTCGCTCCGGACGCGTGCCCCACTGCACCATCTGGTTGTAGGCAGCGAAGAAACCTGCCCGGCAGTCCGGGTAGTCACTGTCTGCTTGATGCGCCCCGATGACCACCGCGTCGGCGCCCAGGGTCTCTGCCCAGGCGACGCCAATGCCCAGCAGGTTGGCGTTGCGGAACGGCACGTAGGTAGGCGGCACCCGGCCAGGCTTGGGGGCATCTTCCGGCACCGGTGTATGCGTGCCGATCAACGCCGTACCGCCGATCTGCTCCATGTAGGCCAGGTCAACGGCCAGGCGCGGGCCGACACTGAAATGCCCAGCCAGCGCGTCAAAGGCCCGCTGCTCCCGCGCTTCCGTACGCTGGCGGTAGTTCAGGTGCAGGAAAGCCAGGGAATGGGTCTGGTTGAACACTGCGGCCGCCACGCACGAGTCCAGGCCGCCACTGACCAGCACGACTGCCAGGGGACGGTCAGCCACGGAGCCCCAATTCGCGCAGAACGCGCGACATCATGTCAAACGCGATGCGGGCCTTCTCCAGTCGCATGTGGGGGAAGGTCTCGACGGATATGTAGCGGTCGTAACCGCAGCTTCCCAAGGTGGCGGCAAAGGTGCGGAAGTCCAGCTCGTCGCCCTCTTCGCCGGGGATGAGGAAGGTGCTGTACGGGTACATCCCTTTGACGCCCTTGACGTGACAGTGCACGGTCAACGGCGCCAGGCGGGCCGTCACCGTGGCGATATCCGCCCCCAAGTGATAGAAGTTGGTGATGTCGTGCAGCAGGCGCAGGGCCGGCGAGCCGACGTGGCCGATGAGCAGTTCCACCTTGTCCGGCGCGTCGATCGTCGTTGCCTCGTGGTTGTGAATGTTCATCGTCAACCCCAGGCCCTCCGCCCGCCGGCAGATCGGGCCCAGCGTCTCAACCAGCAGCCGCCAGGCGAAGGCATCGCCACGGTCGCCACCGTAACCGGTAAGGAAGTTAACCCCGCGTGCCCCCAGCTCCAGCGCCACATCCTGCAGCAGCGCGTAGTGATCGATGGCGCGTTGGGGGGCCTCCAGAGCCAGTTGGTACAGGCCCGGTCCGGCAAAGGGGTTGACCACTGCCACCGCCAACCCGTGGTCCTGGCACAGCTGCCGCACCTCGCGCAGCCGAGCCGGGGTAACCTCGCTCGAACGCACGTGCGCGTCGGGGCCGCACATCATCTCAATCGCGTCATAGCCGACGCCGGCCAGGATACTGACCACCTGCTCCAACGGCAGGTCCTTCATGCCGCCGGCGTGGTAAGAGATGCCGATCATGGGTCGAAGTCCGGTTTGGGGGCTCAGGCAGTGATCTCGGGCGCCCGGCGGCACCTACGGTGGCGCAACACTAAGGCCGGCTGAGCCGGCTGTCAAACGCCGCGGCCGGGAGTTGACCGGCCCGCGGCCGCCCATACTGTCTTGGGCGCGGCGTCGCCCGCGGTACCCGAGCGTGACCACGAAGGGAGGGACCATGGCCTACGGGCAGTTCGACCGCGTGCCGAACCACTATGCCGGCCCGGTCATCCAGCGCATCAAGGAGTTCCGACGGGCTGTGGGGCGTCGCAGTTCCGACCCCACGCTGCTGCCCTTGGGCCCCTTGGAGGTTCTGGTGCCGCGCCACTTCGGTTTCTGCTTCGGCGTCGAGCGGGCGATTCACATGGCCTTCTCCGCCGTGGTCAGCGAGCCGACGCGGCGCACCTTCCTGGTCAGCGAGATCATCCACAATCCGCTGGTCAACCAGGAACTGCAGGAGCGGGGAGTGCGCTTTCTATTCGATGCCCACGGCCAGCGCCAGGTCAGCGAGGGCGAGCTCACGGGCGAGGATATCGTGCTCATACCGGCTTTCGGCACCACGCTGCAGGTGGAGGAATCGCTGCGTCGCAGTGGTATCGACACCAACGACAGTGGGTTCCGCGAGCGCTACGACACGACCTGCCCCTTCGTCGCCAAGGTCTGGAAGCGTGGCGAGGAACTGGGTCGAGCGGGATACACGGTGATCATCCACGGCAAGTTCCGCCACGAAGAGACCCAGGCGACCCAGTCCCATACCCAGCGCCACGCGCCGACTCTGGTGGTATTGGACAAGGCCGAAGCCCTGGTCCTGCGCGACCACATCCTGGGGCGCTTGCCCCCGGCGGAGTTTGCCCGCCAGTTCGCCGGCAAGTGGTCCGAGGGTTTCGACCCGCAGCGCGACCTGCAGCGGGTGGCAGTGGTGAACCAGACCACCATGCTAGCGGCGGAAACGCGCGAGGTGGCCGATGTCTTGCGCCAGGCCATGGCCGAACGTTACGGCCAGGCTGACCTGGCGTGGCACTGGGCCGATACCAGCGATACGCTGTGCTACGCTACCAACCAGAATCAGAACGCGATCCATCGCGTCCTGGCCTGCGGGGCGCGCCTGGCGCTGGTCGTCGGCGGTTACAACAGCTCCAATACCTCGCACCTGCTGGAGATCTGCTCCGCCGCCATGCCCAGTTACCTGATCGCTGATTGCCGCGAGATCATCGACGGGACCCGGCTGCGCCACTACGACCCGACCACGCGGCAGACCCTGGAGACTCCGGATTGGTTGCCGGCGGAGCGGCCGCTCCGGGTCGTCGTCACCTCCGGTGCATCCTGCCCCGATGTCCTGGTCAACCAGGTGGTTGAACGGCTGGCTGACCTGGTGGGTTGCGCTCAGGGTAGCCTCGAGAGGGGTTTGTCTCAGTTGCGGCTGTGGGTGCCGCCGGAGGCGCCTTGACAGCGGGTTGGGGCGGCCCTACCGTACCCGCAGGCGCCCCGTGGTTCGACCCTAATTGCATCCGCAGGAAGCAGGCGCAACCGGCCATGCTGCTTACCCAGGTCCGGGGCCACGTGGTGGCCAGTGCCAAGTCACCCAGACTGGCGGGCAAGAAGCTGCTGCTCGTCGAGATCCTGAACCCCGGACCGGCGGGACTGACGCCTACCGGTCGGTACCTGGTGTGCCTTGACGCGGTCGGCGCTGGCGAAGGCCAGTTGACCCTGTCGGTCACCGGCAGCTCCGCGCGTCTGGCCCCGGGTATGAGTGACGTGCCCACGGACGGGGTCATCGTGGGCATTGTCGATGCCGTGCAATGCCAAGGGCACCAGCTGGCCCCAGTTGACGGGGCCCAGTGAAGATCTGTCGCGTGATCGGCAAGGTGATCGCCACGGCCAAGCACCCGGCCCTGGAAGGGCGGGCGCTGCTGGTGTTGCGGCCCGAGCCCGAGCGTGGCGATCCGGCCGAGGCCATGCAGATTGCCGTCGACGCGGTGGGGGCCGGCCTGGGCAGCGTGGTGCTGGTCACCGAGTCGGGCGCCGCTGGCCGGTTGGTGACGGGCGCCGAGCATCCACCGGTGCGCAGTGTCATTGTCGGCATCGTGGACTGACGGCCATGAAACTCGCTCGGGTGATCGGCACCGTGGTGCTGTCGCAGTGTCTGGAGCCGTACCGTGGCCTGCCGCTGCACTTGATCCGGACGCTCGGGCCCGATCTCGCGCCCGTTGGCGACCCGGAAGTCAGCGCCGCCTGGCAAGCCATGCACGAAGATGATCTGGTGGTCGTGGAGGTGTCGCGTGAGGCCTGCAACGCCTTCATCCCACCGGTGGCCCTGGATTCGGTGATCATTGCCAAGGCCGACGCGGTGCAGCTGGACGACTCGGCTGGCACCGGGCCAGGGAGATCGTGAGTCGCCCCCGGCCTGAGCCTGGGTCGGACCATTCCCCGTCGTCGGCGGGTGCTGGGGCACGCGCTGTCGGCTCTGCGGCACCAGCGCCCCTGGTCTTCCGTTTTGACCCTCCCCGACGCAGCCCGGAGATCACCGTCCCATGCGCAAGAGCGCTATCGGTCTGATCGAGTTGTCCAGTGTGGCCGCGGGTTACCTCGTGGCCGACACCATGCTCAAGGCGGCTGACGTGGAACTCCTGCTCCACCGCACGATCTGCTCCGGCAAGTACGTAGTGCTGGTGGGCGGGAACGTGGCGGCGGCCCAGGCCAGCGTCGAGGCCGGACTGGCCGCCGGCGGTGTGGCGGTGATCGACTCCAGCGTCATCGCCCACCTCGACCCTGCCGTCTTTCCGGCCATATCCGGTCACGTGGTGGTGACCAGCTACGCCGCGCTGGGGCTGATCGAATCCTTCTCGGTGTCGGCCCTGATCGAGGGCGCCGACGCGGCGGTGAAGGCGGCCGATGTGCAGCTGCTTGAGATCCGTCTGGCGATGGCGCTTGGCGGCAAAGCTTTTGCTCGTTTCACGGGCAATGTGGCAGCCGTCGAGGCGGCGGTGGCGGCCGGAGCCGCGCCGATCGCGCGCCGTGGGCTGCTGGTCAACCGGGTGGTGATCCCGGCGCCGGTGCGCGAGTTGTTCGGAGAAAACGTATGACCCTCGTCGACCAGATCAGGGCAGCCGGTGTGGTCGGGGCCGGAGGCGCGGGTTTCCCTGCCCACGTCAAAGCGGCTTCGCGGGTCGAGGTGATCGTCGCCAATGGCGCCGAGTGCGAACCGCTCATGCACAAGGACGCTGAGCTGATGGCGCGTTACGCCGACCGCGTGGTCGACGGCATGCGTCGAATGATGGCAGCCACGGGGGCGGCGCAGGGGCTGATCGGCATCAAAGCCAAACACGCCGAGGCCATCGAGGCGCTCGAGCGCGCACTGCCGGGCAGCGGCGTGGAGTTGCGCATTCTCGGTGACTTCTACCCGACCGGCGACGAGTTCGTCCTGGTCCACGAGACTACCGGACGTCTCATCCCCCCCGGGGGCATACCGCTCAACGTTGGCGTGGTCGTCCAGAACGTGGAGACCCTCTACAATATATCGCTGGCTGCCGAGGGCATTCCGGTAACTCGGAAGTTCCTTACCGTCGCCGGCGCGGTCCCCAGACCACTCAGTTGCTGCGTCCCGGTCGGGGTCACCTTCAGCGAGGTGATCGACCTGGCCGGCGGCGCCGATGCCGGCGCTGCCCTGCTGGTCGGGGGCGCCATGATGGGGTACCTGACCCGGGACCGAGACCAGTGCGTGACCAAGACCACGGGGGGCCTGATCGTGCTGCCGGGCGACCACCCGTTGGTGCGCCGCAAGGAGCGTCCCGAGACCGCCATGCATCGCATCGGCAAGTCCGCCTGCGATCAGTGCAGCTACTGCACCGAGATGTGTCCGCGGTACCTGCTCGGATACGATGTGCAGCCCCACAAGGTGATGCGCAGCCTGGTGTTCTCCATGGCCGGGGAGTCGTTCTGGAGCCAGTGGGGGGCGCTGTGCTGCGAGTGCAGCCTGTGCACCCTGTTTGCCTGCCCAGAGGATCTGTACCCGCGCGAGGCCTGCCAGCAATCCAAGCGCCGCCTCAAGGAGCAGGGACTCAAATGGCCCGGCACCGGCACCCTGCGTGGCACCGCCGAGGTCGTGCCGCACCCGCTGGCGGCCGGTCGGCGGGTACCGCTGCCCCAACTGGTCCAGCGTCTGGGGTTGGCGCCCTTTGACGCGCCAGCGCCCTGGGTCGAGGTGCAGCTGACGCCGGCGCGCGTGCGTCTGGCACTGCGCCAGCATGTGGGCGCGCCCGCCGTGGCCACCGTGACGGCGGGGACCCGCGTGGCGGCCGGTGACCTGGTGGCCGATGTGGCGCCGGGGGCCCTGGGCGCTGCCATCCACGCCAGCATCGCGGGCACGGTCGTGGCTGCCGAAGGACCGCTGGAGATCACTGCCGACTGAGCCCACCTGTCCGTCGGTCAGCGCTCGTCGGCCCAAGCCGGATGAGCGCTGACCGGGTCGGGACAGGGCCGGGACGCAGGCTCGGGAACGTCTTGGGTCAGGCGGCGGTTGCCACCGGGTTGGCCAGGCGCCCGATGCCGTCAATCTCAACCACCACCTGGTCGCCAGCTCGCAGCCACACGGGTGGTTTGCGGGCGAAACCCACCCCCTGCGGCGTCCCGGTCATGATCACCGTGCCCGGCAGCAGGGTGGTGTCCTGGCTGAGGAAGCTGATCAGCTGACGCACCGGGAAGATCATGTCGCCGGTGGTGTGGTCTTGCATCACCGTGCCGTTGAGCACCGTGCGCAGACGCAGGGCCTGTGGGTCGGGGATCTCGTCGGCGGTCACCAGCACCGGACCCAGGGGGCAGAAGGTGTCGAACCCCTTGCCGCGGATCCACTGCCCGCCGCCGCCGTGGGCCTGCCAATGGCGGGCGGACACGTCGTTGCCGCAGGTGTAGCCCAGCACGTGGCTCAGGGCCTGGCTCTCATCGACGTTACGGGCTGTCCTGCCAATGACGACGGCCAACTCGCACTCGTAGTCCACCTCGTTGTCGTGCTGCACGGCGGGCAGGCGGATGGGGTCCCCCGGGTGGCACAGGGTGGTCGTGGGCTTCATGAACACCACGGGATGGGTCGGGGTCTGGGCACCCGATTCCGCGGCATGCTCACGGTAATTCAGACCAATGCAGAAGATGTTGGTGGGCGTCAACGGCGCCAGCACGCGGGCGACGCTGACGATCCGGTCGGTTCGTTCCAGGCCGGTCAGCAGGTCGCCGGTCAGCAGCCGGGCTTGGCCATCGTCGGCGGCTTCGCCCAGGCAGACGCGGCCGCCGGCGTCCATGAAGCGAACGATGCGCATGTCAGTCTCCTCGGTGGGGGGCGTGAAGGCAGCGTCGACCGATGCGTCGCAACGCCTGCCCAAGCGGGCTAATATAGGGCCCGAGCCGCCGGGGCCGCTTCCTTGACTTGCCTGTAGGGCCCGCCTATTTTTGACCGCGCCAGGCCGGGAACCCGGTCATTCGGGCCATTTCGGGGGCGTCGGAGTCGTCTTCTCGGGGAGATCAGCGTGGCGCAGCAGATGCAGGAAGAGCAGATCCGGCAGATCGTCTCGGAAGTCGTGCGACGCCTCGTCAGCGGCGACAGCGGACCCGCCGGCGGCGCGGGCCAGGGAGTGTTCGCCACGGTTGACGAAGCCGTCCAGGCCGCGACCACAGCCCAGCAGGAACTCATCGGCATGACGTTGGCCGAACGGCGCCGCATCATCGAGGCGCTGCGCCAGGCCACGCGCGCCAACGCCGAGGACTTCGCCCGCCGCACGGTGGCCGAAACCGGGATCGGCCGCGTCGAGGACAAGATCAAGAAGCACTACGCAGCGGCCGACCTGACGCCGGGGATCGAGGACCTTGAATCCACCTCGTGGACCGGCGACCATGGTCTGACCGTGGTCGAGATGGCCCCCTATGGCGTCATCGGAGCGGTGACCCCGGTCACCCATCCGGTACCGACCATGGCCAACAACTCCATCTGCATCATCGCCGCCGGCAACGCGGTGGTGTTCAACGTGCATCCTGGCGCCAAGTCCGTGTCGGCGCACGCCGCCCGGATCTTCAACGCCGCCATGGAAGCCGCGGGTGCGCCTCCCAATCTGCTCGCCATGGTTGCCGAGCCCACCATGGAGACGGCGCAGCAGCTGTTCACCCATCCCGGGGTCAGGGTGCTGCTCATCACCGGCGGTCCCGGCGTGGCCAAGGTGGGCATGGCCAGCCCGAAGAAGGCCATTGTCGCGGGGCCGGGTAATCCACCGGTGGTGGTCGACGAGACCGCCGATCTGGAGAAAGCTGCCCGTTCCATCATCGACGGCGGTGCCTTTGACAACAATGTTCTCTGCATTGGTGAGAAACAGGTGTTTGTTGTCGACCGCGTCGCTGATGAACTCAAGCGGTTGATGGTGCAGTATTCTGCTTTCGAGTTGGATGCGCGGCAGATCGAGCAGCTTGCAGGCCACGCCTTTGTCACGGGCAAAGACGGCCACCCGCAGGTGAACCGGGAGCTGGTCGGTCGCAGTGCCTGGGTCCTCGCCGAGCGCATCGGCATCCGCCTGGACGAGTCCCTGCGACTGCTGATCGGTGAGACCGACGCCAACCACGTATGGGTGAACGAGGAGCAGATGATGCCCTTTGTGCCCATCGTGCGCGTCGCCAACGTGGACCAGGGCATCCGCGCCGCTGTCATCTCGGAACACGGCTACCGGCACACGGCCATCATCCATTCACGTAATGTGGACCACATGCACCGGATGGCCCGGGCCGTGGACACCACGCTGTTCGTCAAGAACGGCGCGTCGGTGGCGGCATTGGGTATTGGCGGCGAGGGCTTCGGTTCGTTCTCGATTGCCGGCCTGACCGGCGAGGGCGTGACTTCACCGCGGACCTTCACCCGCCAGCGGCGCTGCGCTCTGGTGGATTACTTCCGCATTATCTGACCCGGTGCTGCTGGCGCGCGTCAAAGGTCCGGTGGTGGCGCCGGCCAAAGTGAAAGAGTTGACGGGCCAGAGACTGCTGTTGGTCGAGGTGCTGACGTCCAGATCATTGCAGTTGCGGGGCACCGGTCGGCACCTGGTGTGCGTCGACTCGGTGGGGGCCGGAACAGGCCAGTTGGTGCTGGCGGTCCAGGGAAGTTCGGCGCGTCTGGCCAGCGGCATGAAGGATACGCTCAGCGACTCGGTGATCGTCGGCATAGTGGACTCCATGCGGGCCGAAGGTCATCCGGTAGCCATCGAAACCGAGCCCGTGGCCGGGTAGGGAACATGGTAGCACCGAACGCGATTTCCGCGCCACTGAGCCGGGCCGCTGTGGAAGCGGTCGTCCGGCGCGTCGTGTACGCGCAGGTGGGTCTGGTCCCGCCCGCGGACAGCGCCCCGGCGCCGGCCCCACGCCTGGTGGTCAACGTGTCGGCGCGTCACGTGCACCTCGACGAGGCCGCCCTGGTGGCGTTGTTCGGTGCGGGCGCGGCTCTGACCGTGCAGAAGGACCTGTACCAGGAGGGGGCGTACGCGGCCGAACAGAGTGTCACGGTCTTCGGTCCCCGCAAGCAGATGATCGCCAATGTGCGGGTGTTGGGGCCCCTGCGCGACCACTGTCAGGTCGAGTTGGCCTTCAGCGACGCCCGTTTCGTGGGCATCGACGCGCCGGTGCGCCACAGCGGCGACATCGCTGGCACGCCCGGGTGTTACCTGGTCGGCCCGGCGGGTGGCATGGCTCTGGAGTACGGCGTGATCCGGGCTGCCCGGCATGTGCATATGAGCCCGGCCGAGGCCGAGTTCTACGACGTCCGCAAGGGCGATTTCATGCGCCTGGTCGTCGACAGCGACCAGGGGGGGACGCTGAACGGGTTGCTGTGCCGGGTCAGCGACAAGGAGCGACTGGAGGTCCACGTGGACACGGACGAAGGCAATGCCCTCGATCTGGTCCACGCGCGCAAAGTCCATCTGGAACGGCAGTGAGGCCAACCCGCCGGCCGAACGGCCGGGGGCGCACCGCGGCGACCGCCACCGTCGAGCGATGGCCATCTGGGGCAGCACGGCGGACGCAGGCACAAGGAGTCGAGCGATGTTGGAAGCGATAGGAATGGTGGAGACCGTCGGTCTGGTGGGAGCGGTCGAAGCGGGCGACGCCATGAGCAAGGCGGCCAGTGTGCGCCTGCTGGGCTGGGACAAGGTGGGCTCCGGGTTGGTCACGGTTTTCTGTGGTGGCGACGTGGCCGCGGTCAAGTCCGCGGTGGACGCCGGCAGCGCGGCCGCGGCCAAGGTCGGTCAGGTCCATTCGGTGCACGTCATTCCGCGGCCCCACGGCGAGTTGGCCGCGGTGCTGCCCGGCCAGGCCGGTGAAGCCGCCGGGGCGACGGGTGCGGTGCGGGCCCTTGGGTTGGTGGAGACGCGTGGTTCCACCGGCGTCATCGAAGCCGCCGACGCGATGAGCAAGGCGGCCGATGTCGAGGTGGTGCGGGTGGTCGAGATTGGCGGCGGTTACGTCACGGTGATGGTCAGTGGCGATGTCGGGTCGGTGCAGGCCTCGGTCGCGGCCGGCGCCGATGCCGCCGGGCGAGTGGGCGAGATGATATCGCAGCATGTGATCGCGCGTCCCAGCGGCGAAGTGGTGTCGCTGTTCGTCTCGGTCGGCTAACGGAGAGGAGAACGGCGAGATGCAGGCATTGGGGATCGTGGAGACGAAAGGGTTGGTCTGCGTGGTCGAGGCGCTGGACGCCATGCTGAAGACCGCCGAGGTGCACTACGTTGGTCAGCGCCGGGCCGGCAGTGGCCTGGTGGCCGTGCTGGTGGAGGGCGACGTAGCGGCCGTCAAGGCGGCGGTTGACGCCGGGGCACAGGCTGCCGGTCGCGTTGGCGAACTGCGCTCGGTCCATGTCATTCCGCGGCCCGTGGATACCATCAGGCGGCATTTCAGCTGAACCGCTTCCTGAGGCCGAATGGCTCAGACTCTGGTGGTAACTGATCAGGTCCTTACCGGCGATGCGCTGCGCCAGCGCCACCGTGGTGAGGGCGTCGTCCAGGTGGCACCGCGCACCGTGCTGACGCCATCGGCGTGGGACTTTGTGCGGCAGCAGCGGCTGGAGGTGGTCCGGGCGCCGGGAGCCGCGACCGCGGACCCGCCGGAGCCTGCGGCCACGCCTATGGCAGCGCCGGCCGAGCCTGAAGCGCCCGCTGCCGTCGGGGCGGCCATCCGCGAGGTCGTGCCGCAGATGATTGCCGCCGGCCGCTGCGACCACCCGGACCGGGCTTTTGGCTGCCGCACCGAAGAGTTCGGCTCGGGTTTCGCCGAGCCGGTTTCGTGCCTGGAGTGTGCGGTTTTCCGCCTGCGTCACCAAGGGCAACAGGCCCCTGCCTGCGTCGGCTGTAACCGCGAACACGCGGCCCCGGCAGCGGCCCCGGTGGAGGCCGATCTGGAAGCCCTGGTTCAGCGCCTTACGGACCTCGTTCTGGCGCAGTTGACCTCCGGCAGCTGACCGACGCCGGTTCACGCGGCAGGTCGCGGGGGCGACGGTGCGGGGACGCAGTCAGCCTCGCCCGCACCGCACCGACAGGCCTTGAGCAAGCGGGAAAACACCTATGGAAGCGGCTCTAGGGCTCATCGAAGTCGAGGGTGTGGCCGGCATCGTCCTTGCCGCCGATGCCGCCGTCAAGGCCGCCGAGGTGGAGCTGCTCGGTTGGGAGTCCACCGGGGGGTTCACCACGGTGTTCTTGGGCGGTTCACTCAGCTCAGTCCAGGCCGCGCTGCTGGCCGGCGCTGCCGCCGCTCGTCAGGTGACCCCTCATGTCGTCGCTGCGCCGCTCAGCCGGCCTGAGCCCCCCTGCCGCCAGCAGCTGTCGTTCCCCCTCGATCCGGCCGCGCCTGTGCAGCCCGGCGCGCTGGGACTGCTGGAGACGCGCGGCTACGCGGTCCAGGTGACCGCCGTCGACCGCATGGTCAAGGCGGCTGCGGTTGAGGTCCTCAATGTGCTGACCGTTCACAACCGCGTGGTCTGTACCCTCGTCCAGGGAGACGTGGGCGCGGTGCGCGAGGCCATCGCGGTAGCCCAGCAGGCTCTGGCGGGTTACGAGCATCTGCTGGGTACCGCCGTGATCCCGCAACCCATGTCGGTCGTCCTGCAGGCGTTCGGAACGCGCCCGTCGACCACCGGCGGAGGGGGTTGATTCATGGCTTTGGCAACGGGCATCCTGGAAACGCGGGGCATGGCGGCCCTGGTGGCGGCGACGGACGACATGCTTAAGGCAGCCGACGTGCGCATCGTGGGTCGGCACGGTGTCGGGTCAGGTTGGGTCACGATCGTGGTGGCCGGCGAGGTGGCGGCTGTTGAGACGGCATTGCATCGGGGTCAGGAGGCGGCCGCGGGCGTCGGCGAGTTGATCCGCGCTGAAGTCATCGCCCGTCCGGAGGCCGCCGCCGCCACCGCCATGCCCCACGCGCTCGGCGGGCATACCGCCACGGACCCCGACGCGCGCGCGCTCGGGGTGCTGGAGACGCGCGGGGTGGTGCCACTGATTGAAGGGGTCGATGCCGGGGTCAAAGCCGCTGCGGTTGATATCAGTGGCTGGGCCGCGGTCGGCGGCGCGCTTTGCCATGTGGCCTTCCGCGGTGATGTGGCCGCGGTGCAGACGGCGATCGATGCCGCCAGGACGGCTGCGGCGACCACCGGGACGGTGATCGCCGGCTTGGTGTTGCCGCAACCGGCCATCGGCGTCGACAGTCTGTTGCCGCCGTTGCCGGCCGGGACCACCTCGGCGTGTGGCGCCTTGGGCATGGTCGAAACCACCGGGTACGTGGCGGCGGTGAGCGCCGGCGATGCCATGGTCAAAGAAGCCGAGGTCCAGTTCACGCGCTTGACCATCGGCAGCGGCGGCCGGGTGGTGGCGCTGGCAACCGGTTCGCTGGACTCGGTTCAGGCGGCGGTGCGAGCCGCCGCCGCGGCGACTACCCCTATCGCGGAGGTGGCCGCGGCACGGGTGATCTCGCGTCCGGACGTGCAGACCCTGGCGTGTTTCGGCCAGCCGGCGGCGCCACAGACCGTGGCTGCACCGCGCGCCATGGGCCTGATCGAGACGCGCAGTACCATCGGCCTGGTGGCCGCCATAGACCAGATGCTCAAGGCCGCGCGCGTCGAATACGCCGGCCGCTACAAGGTGGGGTACTTCCTGACCGCGGCGGTCGTCCGCGGCGACGTGGGCGCGGTCAAGGCGGCGCTCGACGCCGGAGCCAAAGAGGCGGCCCGGCACGGCGAACTGGTGGCCGTGCACTTGATCCCGCGCCCTCATCCGGAGCTTGAGGAGCGTCTGTCGCATCGCTGACCACGTTTCGTAGCCGGGCCAGGCGCCACGGCACCGAGCCCCGGTGCCGCACGGGCGACCTGGGCCGGTGACCCGAACGCGGGCGCGGCAGGGCCGGCGACGGGGTCGGTCGGTGGCAGACCCAGACAGAGGAACGGACCCGATGAGATTCGACGATGTGGTGGTGACTGGGCAGATGCTGCAGGAGCGGCTGAAGGGCGAGCGGCATCTGGAGGTGTCGCCGCAGACCAAGCTGACCCCTTCGGCCCTGGATTACGTCCGGGCCCATGGGGTTCAGGTCACCCGGGGGCAGGTCGCCGCGCCGACGGCCGCGGCACCGGCCAAACCCACCCGCCGCGAGTTCAAAGGCATTTTCTGCCCGAATATCGTCATCTTCGACGCCGACGGGCGGGTGAACTACGCGGAGATGGAGCGATACGTCGAGTGGCTCATTCAGGCCGGTCTGCACGGCCTGTACCCCAACGGCAGTACGGGGGAATTCGTCCGCCTGTCGTGGGAAGAACGCCAAGATGTCGTCAAGCTCATCTGCAGCGTCAACCAAGGCCGGATCCCGGTCCTGGCCGGCGCCAGCGAAGCCAACCTGCGCGACGTGCTGCGCATGGCGGAGTTCTATGCCGGCATCGGCGTCGATGCCATCTCTCTGGTACCGCCTTATTACTACAAAATCAGCAACCAGAGTCTGTTCGAGTATTTCGCCGAGATCGCGCAGCAGTCGCCGTTGGACATCCTGCTCTACAACATCCCGCAGTTCACCCAGGAGATTCCGCTGGACCTGATGGAGCGCCTGCTGCCCTACGAGCGGATCTTCGGTACCAAGGACTCCAGTCGCGATCTGCCTCGATTGATCAACACCATGCATCGCCTCCGCCCGCAGCGGCCGGACTATGTCGTTCTGGTGGGCTGCGAGGAGATTCTGTTCCCGTCGGTGCTGATGGGCGCCAGTGGGGGGACCATCGCCACCTCGGGCATCATTCCCGAGGTCATCGTGGAGATCTACCAGCGCGCCATGGCGGGCGATCTAGCGCGCGGGCGCGAACTGCAGTACCGCGTCCTGGACCTGATCAACCTGATGCTGCTGGGTGTGAATTTCCCCGAGGGCTTCAAGACCGGCGTGGCAGTGCGCGGCTTCGACGTGGGCCCGCCGCGCCAGACCATGAGCGCGCCGGAAAGCGAACACCTGCTCAAACTGGAAGCCCAGATCGGCTGCATCCTGGCTGATATGGGTTACTCGGTGCGCGGGCCGCGAGCCTGCCCAGTTACCCAGTTGGCGCCGATCGTGGGAAGATGACGTGGTGCCGGATGACCCCGGTGTTCTGGTTGTAGGGGCTGGGGTCATCGGCAGCGCCGTGGCCTATCACGTGGCCCGGCGGGGGCGGCCGGTCGTCGTCATCGACGCCGATCGCCAGCCGTCGCTGACAACGCGAGCCTCCTTGGGCGTGCTGACCCACTTCAACGGCGGCAGCAACCCTCTATCGCGCCTGTATCGCGACGGCTTGGACAGCTTCGCCGGGTTGGCCGTCGAACTGGGCAACGAGACCGGCATTGACATCGGTTGGCGCCGATGCGGTGGCCTGGATCTGGTCATCGGCGACGCCGACGAGTCTGAGGCCAGGGCCAACCTGACCTACAACCAGGGCCGCCAGTGCCGGGCGGAGTGGGTTGACAGTGACGGCCTGCGCGACCTGGAACCAACCGTGGTTCGGCAGGCCCGCGCGGCGGTATTTTACCCTGACGACCAGCGCGTCGACCCGATTCGTCTGCGCCAGGCCCTGCTGCAGGCCGCGGTACAGCGCGGCGCCCGGTTGTACCTGGGCGAGGAACTCGCGCAGGTGGCGCGCCTGGACCACGAGACGCTGACCGTCCGGACGAGCACGGGTGCGTTCACCGCACAGGCGGTGGTCTTTGCCGCGGGGGCGTGGACCGGCCTTCTGGCGGGTCGGCTCGGTGCGCGCTTGGTGCTGCGGCCGGTCCGCGGGCAGCATCTGCGCTTTGCCGGAGGGCCATGCCCACAGTGCGTGGTGCGGCATGGCGGGTTTCATGCGCTCGGTGCCGATGGCGACGTGGTGGTTGGCGCCACGGTGGAGGACGCCGGGTACGCGCCGGAGGCAACGGCCGAGGCCGCGGCCGGCCTGGCCGCAGCCCGCCAGGTCATGCTGGGTGCGGCGGCCCGGCCGACAGCGCAACAGGTCGGCCTGCGCCCCAAACCCAAGGGCGCCCGCCCCATGATCGGCCCGTTACGCGAATGGCCGCAGGTGTTTGTCGCTGCGGGGCACTACAAGAACGGCGTCATCATGGGGCCGGTTACCGGCGAACTGGTGGCTGCCTGGATCGACAGCGGCCACGCGCCCTGGGACCTGAGTTACTTCGCCCCGGAGCGCTGACCCCAAGGGAGGCCAGGCCGCGCCTCGGTCCGTACCGCGCTTCCCCACCACCACGCCGCTGCGGGACCACCTGGTTTCGCCCGCAGGCCCCGGCCACCGCCCGGCGATGTCGCCGACGTCTGCCTCACGCCTGGGCCCGATGCCCGAGCGCCGCTAGGTACTGCTCCCACTCGATGGGCAGAAGCTGCTGTTTGCGCGTGTTGCATTCCTTGCAGCACGGCACCACGTTGCCGCGGGTGGAGCGCCCCCCGCGGCTGAGCGGGACCAGGTGATCCATGGTCAGGTCGCGGGGCGGGAAACGCTGGCCGCAGTAGTAACACACCCCGTTACCGCGGCGGTTTTTCCACCATTGCGAACGTCGCAGGTCGTGGGCCTTCTGGCGCTCCTGTCGCAGGCTTTCCTCGGTTACCGCCAGGTAGGGATCCTCTGCCATGGTCAGACGCTCCCTTCGCGGCGGCGCCGCGGCGCGGGTGGAATGCCGGCGCAAGGGTAAGGCGGGCATCGGGCTGGCGCAAGCACGCCACGCCAACATCGGCGCAGTTGCCCGAGCGCGCGCTTTGGCCTACCTTGGGCGCCCATGGCAGCGCCCGCTGCGGCGCGGCGGGTCCGACATGGCGCAGAGAGGAGACGAAGGCCCTATGGCACGCGTTCTGGGGTTGCTGATGAGCGGCCGCAAGCACGGTTTCACTTCCGGCCTGCTCGAAGCGGCGCTTGAGGGAGCGGCATCGGTAACGGGCGTTGAGGTCGAGACGGTGCAGGTGAATCGGTTGGCCATCGATCCCTGCCATAGCTGTTTCTCGTGCATCCGGCGCGAGACCCACGACTGTGTCCAGAAAGACGCCATGGGCGCTGACGGCGAGTTGATGGGCCGGTTGACGCAGGCCAACGGATGGATCATTGCCGACCCGGTGCACATGTGGGGCCCGAGCGCCACCTGCCACCTGTTCATCGAACGCTGCTACCCGTTCCTGTGGAGCGGTACCCTGTCGGGCATGCCCTTCATGTCGGTCTCCTGCGCCTCCAACCAGGGCATGCAGCGGCTCGCCAACGAGATCATCTGCAAATGGGCCTTCACTTTCGGTCTGCGCTACGTCGGCGGTGTGCCGGTGCACACCACGTACCTGGCGGCGGCCCGCCAGCACGTGGGCGAACTGGGGCGGCGTCTGGGCGAGGCCGCCATCGAGGACGCCCGGGAACGGCGGCCAGTCAGCGATCAGCAGCGTTTCCTCGATTACCTGGACAAGCCCTGGAGCGCGCTGGAACCGTACCTGCAGAATCTGACCAACGGGACAATGACGTACGAGGGCTCGCTCATCGCTCAGGGGCTGGCGTCCTTTGGCCGGCCCGAAGCCAGGGCCTTACTCGAAGAGGCCCGCGCCCCCTTCCAGCAAGCTCTCGAACATTTCCATGCGGGTAACCAGACCGCGGCAACCGAGCTGCTGGTGCGCGCCAGCGCCCTGTGGACCCATGCTACCTGGCGTGAGTTCCTCGAGGAAGAGGTGATCGGCACCCGCGTTCCCGGTGCGTACCGGCCCATCGAAGGCGGCCAGCAGGAAGCGCCAAGGAGCCAGTCATGAGCGACCGAGTGGACGTCCATGTGCATGTTTTCGACCGGCTGAGCGAGCAGTACCCGCGTGGCGTCAGCACCCTGGCGCCGGCGGAGCGAACGGCCACCGCGGAGCAGTTGCTGCGGGAGATGGACGCTGCCGGCATCAGCCGGGCCGTGCTGATTGACATGGGCGGGACCCAACTCGACCAGCACCGCTACGTTACCGACTGTGTGCGCCACTGGCCGGACCGCTTCGTCGCCACCGGGCTGGTGGATGTCAACGACGCCGATCCGGCGGCTCGCCTGCGCGAGTTGGTCGACGCCACTGGCGTCAAGGGGATCCGCTTGGGTTTCCTGGGCCAACCCGGTGCGACCCACGTCGACGAGCTGCCGGCCCGCAGCCTGTTCCAGGTGGCGGCGGAGCGAGGGCTCAATATCAACGTCTACGCCTCCAGCTCGCAGGTGGGCAACCTGGCGTTGCTGGCGGCTGCCTTCCCGCAGGTGCTGATCTCTCTGGACCATCTCGGCATCTGCCCGACGACGGCCATGGGCGTCGACACCTGGGGTCGCCCGCGTTTCGACGACGAGCCCCTGCCGCCGTCGACCTATCCCCAGATCCTTGGCCTGGCGCGTTTTGCCAACGTCTGTGTCAAGATCTCCGGCGAGTACGCCTTTTCCAAAGTGCCCTACCCCTACGGCGACATGCAGTCGATGGTGGCCCAGGTGTACGCGGCGTACGGGCCGTCGCGCATGATGTGGTGCAGCGACTTCCCGTGGATTGTCGTCGAGCCGGGCTACGGGCGCCTGGCCAACCTGTTGGGCTCCCACCTACCCGACCTGTCGGCCGCCGAGTGCGACGCAATCATGGGCGGCAATGCCATGAAAGCCTGGTTCGGGGCCTGACGCGGTTGCTGGTGCTACTGTCGTGCCCTGGTGCGGGTCTGGCCGGACGGTCCTGCCGCTGCGTCAGACCCGTACCAGGTGGCTCGCGGCTGGCCGGCGCGGGGCGCCCGCGTCAACCTTCGACCGGCGCCGGTGCACGCCGGGTCACGGGCACCGCGTCGCCAGGAGGCGGGCGGCGTTGCCGTACAGGACGGCGGCCAGCGCTTCGGCGCCCAGGCTAGCGGCGGTGACGGCGTCGATCCGTTCAGCCAGGATCGGCCAGGTGGCGGCGCCGAAGTCCGAACCGAAAAGGACCTTCTCCACCCCCGCGGCCTCGATCAGGTATCCCAGTTCGCCGGCTTTCGGGCCGCAGAAACACAGGTGCAGATTGGCTAATTCACGCGCCAGTCGTCCGGCAGCGTGGACGTAGTCTGACAGTCCGGCGTGGCCTGCGATGATCGTCGCTTCGGGCACCCAGCGGGCCAGGGCGGCCGCCTGGAACGTGGTCGCGTAGGGTGGCGTACCGTCGTGGAGCACCACCGGTACACCGTGACTGGCAGCGCACCGCGCGATCGCCACTGTGGACTCCTTGACCATCGCGGGCGCGAAGGCCTGCAACCACGGGTGCATCTTGACGCCGCGGAACAGCGGGTTCGCCAGGCATCGGGCCACCTCCTCGACGCCAGCCGCGCCCTGCTTGGGGTCGGCCACCGCAAACGGGTAGAGGCGCTCGGGGGCTGCCTGGACTGCCGCCAGCAGGCGGTCATTGGCTCCAGGACAGTCTTCGTACAGGCCCATCACTGAGAACACGCAGGCAGACTGCACCCCGCACATATCCATGCCGGCAAGGAAGGCCGTGCAACTCGGCAGTGGCGTACCCAGCCACCGGTCATCGAGATGGGCGTGGAAGTCAATGATGTTCATGGCAGCCCGTACACCTTCCTGGCGTTGCCCGCCAGCATGGCCTGCAGTTGGTCGTCGGTGAAGTCGAAGCGCGCCAGCATGGCCAACGCCACCGCGTAGCGGTTACGGGGTTCGCCGCTGGCGAAAAGCACGCGGTCGGCGCCACTGGCCGTCACCACGCCATGGACGGCCTCACCCCAGATCATGGCCGTCTCCAGGCGTAGGTTGGGCACTTCGGCGATGGCTCCAGGGAGCTCGAACCACATGTCCGCGAACCCGGCGAACCCGGCGATGAAGGTCGTCTCGGGGAATTCCCGTGCCACCTCGGTTACGGCAAGAATGTCGCTAAACACGTAGGTGCCCGTGTGGAACATGACGGGCCAGCGGTACTCGGCAGCGCGCTCGATCAGCGGCTGGACGATAGTCTCGGTGGGCATGAACCCCTGCCGCGCCGGGTGCAGAAACAGCCCCACGGCGCCCAGGTCATGGCAGCGGTCCAGTTCGTCGAGACCTGCTGCGCCTGACCACGGGTTGGCGGTTACCAGCGCATGGATGCGGTCGCCAGCCTGCAGCAGGGAATCATTGCCCTGGCGGTTGTGCACCACCAGACCGCTACCCATGGGGCGGGCCACTGCTCGCTCCACGCCCGCGGCGTCCATCCGGTGGAGCAGCTCGGCCGCGTCGAGTCGCAGGTATTCCTCCTGACCGAGAAGCACATGGGCATCGATGATCGGGCCGCCGTATCGCGGCCGGACAGCAGGTGAGTTCATGGGCATGCCTCCCGGATGGCGACCCCACGGGTCGGTCGATCCTCACTGCGCCCGTCCGCCGGCGTCCGCCGAGCCCGCGCCATCGGCGGACCCATGGTCAGGCCCGGCGGCCAGGAGGTCCTCGACACTGTGCACCTTGTCAGCCAAACCCTGCTCGCGGTCGGTCCGCGTGCCGAAGCGGAGCGTCGAGGTGATGCGCGGTACACCCTCCGCGTGGACGATCTCGTGGCAGCGGCGGATAGCCGCGAACACCTCTTCCCAGTCGCCCTCGATGTTGGTCCCGTAGGCGTGCAACTGGTGTTTGAGCCCTGCTTCGGTCAGCACTCGCTGGCAGGCCGCAATGTAATGCGACAGGGACACACCCACCCCCAGGGGGACCAGGCAGAAGTCCGCGATCACCTTCATGGGGTCGCCTCCTCGGCGAAGGCCTCGCCCGGGCCGTAAGGGGCCAGGCCCACCGTGATGTAGGGATTGGTCGCCGTGTCGTCTTGGGCCTGGGCGAAACGCCACAGCAGTTGGCACAGGCGGCGTTTCTCCGCTTGGCAGGCCGGATCCCCGTTCAGATTGCGCAGTTCGTGAGGATCGACGGTCAGGTCGTACAGCTCATCGTCGTCGAACCCGTTGAAGACGTATTTCCAGTGTGAATCGAACACCGCCCGTTGGGTATAGTAGAGCTCCACGCCGTTGCACTGCGTGTACAGGGCCTGGCGCCAACCCGTCGGCCGCGAACCGGACAGGAATGGCAGCAGACTGGCACCGGTCAGGTCGTCGGGCACCGCCGCATCGGCCGCGGCCAGGAATGTCGGGCCCCAGTCGGCCAGCGACACCAGGTCAGCGACCCGCCGGCCCGGTTCGACGATGCCGGCCGGCCAGCGGACCACGGCGGGGATGTGGTAAGCGCCGCGGAAGCAGGGGATCCCCTTCGCGAACAGGCCGTGTTCGCCGCAGTAGTCACCGTGGTCGGCGCAGTAAAGGACCAGGGTATTGTCGGCCTGCCCAGTGCGGTCCAGCGCCGCCAGCAGGCGGCCGAAAAGCTCGTCCAAGTAACTGCAGTAGGCCCAATAGTGGCGGATGGCGTCCCGCACTTCGATGGCGGACAGCTGGTCAAAGGTTGCCTGGCGCAGTCGCCGGTACACGCGCGGCTTGTCCATCAGGTTGTCGGTGAGGCTGACCGGGAGCGGTACGTTCTCGAGGCGATAGGGCGCGACATGCCGGGGTGGGACCAGGTAGGGGTCGTGTGGGCCCGTCAGCCCCACGTACAGGCACCAAGGCGCCGCCCCAGCGCGCGCCGACTCGATCACCCCCACGCCCAGGTCCACGGCCTTCTCGTCGTGGTCATGTCGGCTCGCTTCGCTAGGGCCGTACAGGGTGTAGGTGCCGTAGCCGGTCCGGAGGATCTGGCCCGGCCTCCTGGGGCCCGGGGCGGGTGCGGCAGCCAGGCGCTGGTACGCCTCCCACGAAGTGCCGTGGTGATCTGCTGCCGTGGCTGACACGAAGTGCTCGGTCCACCCACGGTTTGCCGGTGACTCCAGGGCGCTGACGTGCCACTTACCGCAGTAATGCAGCCGGTAACCGACCGTTGCCAGGCCCTCGCTCCAGGTGCGGACGCCGGCGCGCAGTCCGAGCGTCAGAGCCTGGCGATTGCAGACATTGTTCCATACCCCATGGCGCGACGGGTACAGTCCGGTATGGAAAGTAGCGCGCGAAGGACAGCAGTGTGGCGTGGGACAGAAAGCGCTGGCGAAGGTGACGCCCTCCGCGCCCAGGCGGTCCAGATTCGGGGTGCGGGCCGGATGCTCGGGCAGCGCCGTGTCGCCGCGCTGGTGATCCGTCATGAAGACCAGGATGTTGGGTCGGTCCATGGGCCTTCTCCGCCTCAATGCATCCGCGTTCGCCCCGGTTCAGCCCAGCCCTTGGTCCGCCATCGCCGCCGCGAAGCCGTCGGCAGCAAAGGGCGGGGCCGTTCGCACCTGCGTGCCTTGCAGGGCCGTGCGCACGTCGTCGTTGGCGTTCCCCATGAGGACGCCGGTGCCGGCGGTGCGCAGCATCGGCAAGTCGTTGTTGCCGTCGCCGATCGCCAATACCTGATCCAGCGGAATGGCCAGCGAACCGGCCAACCAGCGCAGCGCGGCGCCCTTGTTCACCTCCGGCGCCATGATCTCCAGCAGCTCGCGGGCCGCCCAGGCGACATACACCCGGCTGCCGAAGCCGCGGCGAACGTGGTCGAGCACCGCTTCTGGGCCCCGGGTACCGGCAAACAGCATGACCTTGGCCGGCGGCGGCAACTCACCGGCCGCCAGGCGGGCGTACAGGTGCTCGTCGCGGACGTAGCCAACGCTCTGCCAGGCGGCAGCCCAGGTCGGATCGGCCGGGATCTGCTGGTAACGGTACTCTTCGCGCAAGCCGCTCGGCGTTTCTTCGCAGGTGCAGTAGACCAGTTCCAGGCCGTGGGCCAGTGCGTGGGCCAGCAACTCATCGACCACCGTCGGTGCCAGAGGGCGGGAGAACAACAGCGAGCGTCGCCCGGCAACGGCCGGACCGGCCGCCGCCGCGCCGTTGTACCCACAGACATGGGCCGCGTCGATCAGTTCCGGACAGTCGCGGAACGGATGCAGCGAGCGCCGGATGCTCCGGCCACTGATCGCGGCGATGCGCCGCCCCTGCTCCACTAACCGACGCAGCGCCGCCAGGGCGCTGGGAGCTGGATCGCCGGCTGGATCCAGGACGGTTCCGTCAAGATCAAAGGCCACCAGCTGGATCATGTGAACCGTCTCCTCAAACAGGATTGAGCAGGATGGATCGCGGGCGACCCGCGCCCGCGCTGACCGGGCGCGGGAACGGCAACGGCAACGGCCTGGACCATCGACCACCCCCGCACGCGGCGGACACCCCGGTCAAAGGTCCTGGAGGCGTTGGCACGATACGGCGACGGCGCCCCCCTGGCGCAGCAGGCGGGCCGCCCGTCGGATGTCGTCATCGCTGGCTTCGGGTCGCCCCTCGAGCGAGTAGGCACGCTCGATGCGATCGTATTTGCCCTGGCCAATGCGGTGATAGGGCATGATCTCCAGGCCTTCCGAGGGCTGCAGAGAGGCGGCCAGACGCCCCAGGCCCACAAGGCCGTCATCGTCATCGTTCAGGCCCGGAACCAAGGGCAACCGCAACAACAGCGGTCGGCCGGTCGCCGCCAGGCGGGTCACATTCGCCTGCACCAGGCGGCCGTCCGCGCCAGTCAGTTCGCGGTGCCGTACCGGATCCACGTGTTTGACATCACACATCCAGTAATCCACCAGTGGCAGCAGCGCTTCGATTGTCGCCCAGGCCGCCAGGGACGAGGTCTCAACGGCCGTGGCGATGCCCTCGGCCCGACACAGGGCGAGCACCGCAGCAGCGAATTCGGGTTGGTACAGGGGTTCGCCACCCGACAGGGTCATGCCACCGCCGGAGTTGTCGTAAAAGGGCTTGTCGCGACGGACAACGTCAAGCACTTCGGCCGCTGACTTGGTCTCGCCAATGGCCTCGAGGGCGCCGGCATAGCACTGCTCGACGCAGTCGCCGCAGCGGACGCACAGCTCGCCATGGCGCAGGTGGGTTCCCGCGGCGGTGAACTCGTGGGCGCCGTGCTGGCATGCCTGCAGGCAGGCCCGGCAGCCGATGCACTTGGCCGGGTCGTAGGCCATCTGCCGGTCTCGTTCCAGCCCTTCTGGGTTGTGGCACCAGGGGCACCGCAGCGGACACCCTTTAACGAATACAGTCGTACGTATGCCGGGGCCGTCGTGGGTGCAGAAACGCTGGATGTTGAACACCGTGCCGCGGACGCTAGCGGGTTCCCCCGCCGGCGGTGGGGGAACCGTTTCTGCCTCGGTCGCGTCCATTGAAATCATGCCCATGCCCGGGTGGCCTTGCCGTGGGAAACCGGTACCTGTCCATGCACTGACGTGCGTTCGAACCGCGGCAATCTAGCCGCCTGCGGGCGGCATGTCAACCAGCGCGGCCCGCGGACGCCCTGGGTGGCCATCGGCAGTTGGACCGGCGCCATTGCCTGAGCCGGCGCTGCCAAGACATTCAAGTAACGGCGCGCGCTGACTACCCGGGCGCCGGCCATCCTGTGCCGGCGTCGCCGCGTGCTCGCGTTCGCCACATGAACCCACCCCAACCGCGAGACCGAAGACATGTCCGACGTGGCACAAGTTCCTTCGTGCGGCTGCAGCCGCCGGCAGTTCGCCGTTCGTTCGCTTCAGATCGCCATGGGCGGCGCTATGCTGGCCATGGTCATGCAGGCCTGCGGCGGTTCAGAGAGCAAGACTGTGGACGGCACCGTCGACGGCTATGTGCTCGATCTGAACACCCCTGACTTTGCGGCCCTGCAGCAGCCCGGCGGTGCCGTCAAAGTGACCGCCAACGGCGAGAAACTGCTGGTGATCCGCCTCGATGCCAGCACCTGCATGGCCGTTTCGGCGGTGTGCACCCACGCCGGATGTGACCTGGGCGTGCCGGCCTCGGGGGTCATCACCTGCCGCTGTCACGGTAGCCGTTTCGACACCTCGGGCCATGTGCTCAAAGGGCCGGCAACCGAGGATTTGGCCCAGGTACCGACGGTCCTGGACGGCAACCGCCTCACGCTCAAGGTCTGATCCCACCGGACGCTGGGACCGTCACGCGCTGCCGCACGGCCTGCCGCTCGCTGGTGGCCACCCGCGCTGCGGCGTGACGGCCCAGCGGCCCGGCGCCTCCGCGGCAGGCGCTGGCGGGTCGCTGGCCGCCGGCCAACGGGCGGGGGCGCTTCCGGGGGACCGGCCGGTCGCCGCGAACCGCGCTGCGGGCCGGCCACCCTTGGGGGGCGCCGGGGCCGCTCGTGCCGACCGTGGCCGGCCAGATCCGACCGGGCCCTTGACGTGGCCTGACAGTCGGGTATTTTTACCTACCGGTAAGTCAGCCATGAAAAACCCCCAGTCCTCCTCATCGCGGGCCCGGATCCTGAAAGCGGCTGAAGCCGTTTTCGCCGAGAAGGGCTTCAGTGCCGCCGGGGTCGATGAAATCGCGGTGCGGGCGGGCGTCACCAAGCCCCTGATCTACTACTACTTCCGCAGCAAAGAAGAACTGCTCGCCGGATTGACTGACGGGCTCATTGCTGCGGCATCGGATCTGGTGCAGGGGTCTTTTGAGCGCGGGGTGGACTTCGAGTCGCACCAGGATATCCAGCGGATGATCGCCGCCTTGCACGACTTCATCGACCAGCGCAAGGACTTGGTCAGGATCGTCTTGATGGAGTCGCTGAAAGATTCGACTCAGGACCCGCCGCTTTTCCGCCTTGCACGGGCCCTGATGGAGCCACCCAGCGGCCCGCCGGCCGACCGTTCCGGGGCAGAAGCCCTGGAGATGGTCACGGAGTTTTTCACCGGCATTGTACCCATCGTGCTGTTCATGGTTTTCCACGAGCGCTGGGCGCGCTCTTTCGGCGTCGACGATGCCGCCATCCACCAGCATTTCGTCGCCGCGTTCGAGCAGACCCACATCGCCCACCACCGGACCAGCGGCCGCTGACTCGTGGGTGGTTACCAGGTTCGCGTGCACACTGCCTGACTGAACGGTCAGTATAACAAACTTCGTCCATCGTCCTCGGGCCCTTACGGCGTTCGCGGCACTTCCTGTACACGGTCAAGATGAACAAACAGCAGGCAGCCCTCGTTTCGGTCGCATCCAACTCGCTTCTGGTGGCCCTCAAACTGGCTGCCGGCATCGCCATGGGGTCCATCTCGGTGCTCTCCGAGGCGATCCACTCGGCCATCGATCTGCTGGCCAGTTGCGTGGCCTTCTTCTCGATCCGGAAGTCCAATCAACCAGCCGACCGCGACCATCCATATGGCCACGGCAAGTTCGAGAACATCTCGGGTTTCTTCGAGGCCATCTTGATCTTTGTCGCCGCCGCCATGATCATATACGAAGCTGTGCGTAAAATCGCCAATCCGCCGGCGATGGAGCAGTTGGGGTGGGGCATGGCTGTCATGCTCGCTTCGGTAGTGGTCAATATCGCGGTGTCACGTACGCTCTTTGCCATTGCCAAGCGTGAGCATTCCATCGCCCTCGAGGCCGACGCCATGCACCTGTCGGTCGATGTCTGGACTTCGCTGGGCGTCCTGGGGGGACTGACCGCCATCCACTTCACCGACCTGCATGTCCTCGACCCGCTCTTCGCCCTGGCCGTGGCAGTGCTCATCGTGCACGCGGCCTGGGACTTGACCCGCCGTTCGCTGGACGACCTGGCGGACCGGTCGCTGCCGACGCGCGAGCTGTCGGTGGTCGAGGAGGTGATGGCCCGGTACCCGGGGATCCACAGCTTCCACCGGCTCCGTACGCGCCGCAGCGGCCGGCAGCGCGAGGTCGACATCCATATCGAGGTGGCCCCTGAGGCGGACGTGGCCACGGCTCACGATTTGTGCGACCAGGTGGAGCGCGAGATTCGCACTCGCCTGCCTGGCACGAACGTGCTCATCCATGTCGAGCCGTCCGCGCGTGCGGGTGGCTGAACGTTGGCCTGCGCGGCCGCGCAGGCCGTCGCCGGCGACGATCGCGCCAGCCGCGCGGGCGGGCTCTTGGGCCGCGCCCGGCCTTGATCCGTCGGCAGCAGCGTCCGTGGCCGGTCGGGGCCGTGCCCCAGGGAGGTGGTGATGAACGGCAATGCTATTGAGGTAGGTTCGCGCCTGGAACTGCTGGTAGACGACCAGTTGGTTGAAAGGTCCGTGGGCGTGGAACTGCGGCTGCAGCACCCGGTGCCGCGCGAAGTGGTGCTGGTGCACGATCGGCCGTGGGAGGGCAACACCTGCTGCTACCACACCGTGTTCCGCGACGGCGACGTGTACCGCATGTACTACCGCGGCTCGCACTGGGATGAAGCCGCTGAGCAGTCAACGCACGCGGAAGTGGCCTGCTACGCCGAGAGCGCCGATGGCATTGCCTGGCGCAAACCGGATCTGGGACTGGTGGAGTTTGCCGGTTCACGGGCCAACAACATTGTGTGGGACGGGTATGGGTCGCACAACTTCACACCCTTCCTGGATACTAACCCTGCCCGTCTGCCTTCACAACGGTACAAAGCGCTGGCGGGGAGCGGTCGCGAGGGGCTGCGCGCCCTGGTCTCGGCCGACGCCGTGCGCTGGTCGCTGCTGCAGGCCGAACCGGTGATCACGCTTGGTGCTTTCGACTCGCAGAACCTGGCCTTTTGGGATAGTGTGCGGGGCGTGTACGTGGAGTACCATCGTCACTTCGAGGAGATCGATGGTGTGCCCATGCGGCGCATCATGACATCCACATCGCCCGACTTTGTCCACTGGTCGACACCGGTGTGGGTCGAGTTCCCCGGCAATGTCTGGGAGCAGCTGTACACCAACCAGATCGGCCCTTACTACCGGGCGCCGCATCTGTACGTGGGATTTCCGAAGCGCTTCGTGGCCGGACGCCGCGTGGTGGAGCCCAAGCCTGAGGGGGTCTCTGACGGTGTGTTCATGACCAGCCGGGACGGGGTCATCTTCCGTCGGTGGGAAGAGGCGTTCATCCGCCCCGGGCTGCAGCCCGAACGGTGGTACAACCGCAACAATATGACCGCCTGCGGCGTGGTGCCGACGGCGGCCTTCCTGGACCACGCCCCGGACGAACTGTCGCTGTATTCCACCGAGCACTACTACCACGGTGCGGCCAGCAAACTGCGCCGCTTCACTCTCCGCATGGACGGGTTCGTCGCGGCCGCCGGTGGGCCCCGCGGCGGCGAACTGCTGACCCGCCCCCTCGTCTTCGCCGGCGGCGAGTTGGTGCTCAACCTGTCCACCTCGGCCGCCGGTGCGGCTCGGGTCGAAGTGCAGGACGACGTGGGCCGACCGCTGCCCGGGCTGGACTTGGGCGCCTGCGAGGAGATGTACGGCGACGCCCTTGAAATGCCCGTCCGGTGGACCTCGGGCAGGAGCCTGTCGGAGCTGGCCGGGCGGCCGCTGCGGTTCCGTTTCGCCCTGCGTGACGCGGACCTGTTCGCGTTGCGGTTCCGGTAGCGCCCACGTCGGGTCGGCCTCTGGCGGCTGTGCCCCGACCCGGCTGGACCGCCGTCAAGTTGCGGTTCCGACCTGCATCACGCGGCCCCGTTCCGGCTGCGGCTCAGGTCGGACCCGCGCCTCGGCCGGTGTCGCCCATGGCGCTCCAATGGGTCACCAGGTCCTCATAGCGCAGGCCCGCACCGCCGAACAGGTCGAGGGCCGCGCCCACCGTGAAGTCCAGTCGACCTTGGCCACGCCGGGCCACCAGTTCGATGTCGTCGGCCGTGGCGATGCCGCCCGCATAGGTCGTGGGTAAGGGCGAGGCGTCGGCCAACAGGGCCACCAGGTCCGGATCCGGGCCCTGCTGGCGGCCCTCGACCGCCGTGGCGTGGATCAGGAACTCGCTGCAGCTAGGCGCCAGCCTGGCCAGAGTGGCGGTGTCGACAGCCAGGTCCGTGGCGCGTTGCCAGCGGTCGGTCATCACCCGGTAACCGCCGCTGCCGGGGGCACAGCTCAAGTCGATCACCAGGTGTTCAGCACCGACTCTATCGACCAGGTTGGCGAGGCGCTCGGGTTGGAATTGCCCGTCGACGAACAGGAACGAGGTGACGATGAGGTGGCTGGCGCCTCGGCGTAGCCATGCCTCGGCATTGTCAGGGGTGATGCCGCCGCCGACGTGCAGGCCGCCGGGGAAAGCCGCCAGGGCGCCGGCCGCTGCTTCGTCGTTGCCGGGTCCCAGCATGATGACGTGCCCGCCACGCAAGCCGTCGAGGCGGTAGCGCTCGGCGAACCAGGACGCCGGGCGATCAGCCGCGAAGTGGGTGACCGGCCCGGTCGGGGCCGCCAAGGTGGCGCCGACAATCTGCTTGACGCAGCCGCGGTGCAGGTCGATGCAGGGCCGGAAACGCATGCGAGTGCTCCTGTTAGCTCCGGGCGTACACGCTCAGCGTGGTGGCGCCGTATTCCCGCCGACGCACAACCGTCAGGCCGCCGGCAGTGTCGACCAGGCGCAGCTCGGCCTGGTGCTGCACCAGCACGAAGCCGCCCGGCGCCACTACGGCGGTGGCGCCGAGCTGCTCCAGCAGTTCGGCCGACAACGGGCGCCCATGTCGGGTGGCGTCGTAGGGTGGGTCGATGTAGGTGAGGTCGAAGTGCGGCCCGGCCGTCTGCAACCGCTCGATCAAGACCTGGCCTTTGTCGCGACACAGCTGGACATTGCCCACCTGCCACTGACGGACCAACCCGGCAATCTGCAACCACCGACGCTCGTCCGGCTCGTTGATCCACACCTGAGCGCCCCGGCTGGCTGCCTCCAGGCCGATCTGGCCCGAGCCCGCGCACAGGTCGAGGAAGAGCAGCCCGGTCAGGTCGTCGCCGACCATACTGAACACCGCTTCCTTGAGGCGCGACGAGGTCAGACGGATGCTCTGCAGCACCCGCGATGACGGGATGACCCTGCCGCGCAGGGCGCCGGTGACGATGCGCATGGTGGTGTGGTAAGGCAGAGGTGGCGTGGCGGCCGCGCGGTGCGCACCGCCGGAGCAGGCCAATCTAGGCCAGGCGCGGCCTGCGGTAAAGAACCCGATGGCGCCGGGATGACCCGGGCTGTCCGCGTGGGGCGGCGCCCGGCGGATGGCCACTGCCGGCCTTGGTTGACCCGCGCCCGGGCCTGGGCTACCATTAGGGCCCCATCGTTTTCGGACCGGTCCGGCGACCCGCGCTAGAGGCCCCGGTGCGGGGTCCGGCCAGGCGTAGGAACGACGCAAAGGAACAGGCCATGAGCGGCACTGCAGATGTCTCGATCAACACGTGCTCGCGCCCTTCGGCGCTCAGGATCACCGACTTGCGGGTCACCGAAGTGCGCGGGGCCCCGTTCCACTCGACGCTGGTCCGCCTCGACACCAACCAGGGGATCAGCGGCTACGGCGAGGTGCGCGACGGCGCCAGCAGCACCTACGCCCTGTTGCTCAAGAGCCGCCTCGTCGGTGAGAATCCGTGCGATGTCGATCGGTTGTTCCGCCGCCTCAAGCAGTTCGGCCACCACGCGCGTCAGGCCGGTGGCGTCTGTGCCATCGAAATGGCTCTGATGGACCTGGCGGGCCGCGCCTACGGCGTGCCCGCGTACATGCTGGCCGGCGGGCGGTTCCGCGACCGCGTGCTGTGCTACTGCGACACGGACTCGGTGCCGGACGGCCGCGAGATGGGCCGGCGTCTCCGCCAGCGCATGGACGCCGGATTCGGCTTCCTCAAGATGGACGTCGGGATCGGCCTGCTGCGGGGCGTCAAGGACGCGCTCATCGCCCCGCCCGGCATGCTGGCGTCGCAGACCGTGATGCACCCTTTCACCGGGATCCAGATTACCGAGAAGGGCATCGACCACCTGTGCCAGTATGTCGCCGAGGTGCGCGAGGTCATTGGCTACGAAGTGCCCTTGGCGGTCGACCACTTCGGCCACTTGGGGCTGGAGTCGTGCATCCGTCTGGGGCGGGCCCTGGATCCCTATTCGCTGGCGTGGTACGAGGACATGATCCCCTGGCAGTTCACCGACCAGTATGTGCGCCTGTCCGAAGCCGTAGCCACCCCCATCTGCACGGGCGAAGACATCTACCTGAAAGAGGGTTTCGCCGAGTTGCTCGCGCGCCGTGCCGTGGCCGTCATCCATCCTGATCTGGCATCCTCGGGCGGCATCCTGGAAACCAAGAAGATCGGCGACCTGGCACAAGAACACGGTGTGGCCATGGCTCTGCACATGGCCATGTCGCCGGTGGCCGCGCTGGCGGCAGTACACTGCGCTTCGGCGACGGAGAACTTCGTGGCCCTGGAGAACCACTCGGTGGACGAGTTGGAGCAGTGGAGCAGCCTCGTTCAGGGGCTGCCGGTGCCTTTGATCCAGGAAGGCCACATTCAGGTACCGGAGGGCCCTGGTCTGGGCTTCACAGAGTTGAACGAGGACCTGGTGCGCCAGCATCTGGATCCGGATGGCCCGGGTTTCTTCGCCCCGACAGAGGCGTGGTCGCGCGAGCGCGCGCACGACCGGCTGTGGAGCTGAGGCCGTACCGCGTCGCTGTACTCAAAGGGGACGGCATCGGCCCGGAGGTAGTGGCGGAAGCGCTCAAGGCCCTGGAAGCCGTCGGGCGCGCCGGCGGGCCGGCTTGGGAGTGGGCCGAGTACCCCTGTGGGGCCGGCTGCTTCCTGGCGCAGGGCAACCCGCTGCCCGCGGACACCCTGCAGGCCTGCCGCGATGCAGACGCCGTCCTGCTCGGCGCCATGGGGCTGCCCCACGTGCGCTGGCCGGACGGCACCGAGATGAAGCCGCAGGTGGACCTGCGGTTCCAGCTTGACTTGTACGCCGGCGTGCGGCCCATCTACCTGTATGCCAGCGAGCACAGCCCGCTCAAGGGAGCGGCGCCGGGGAGCATCGACCTGGTGATCCTGCGGGAGAACGTCGAGGGCCTGTTCGCCTCCATGAACGGCGGTATCGAGTTGCGGGGTGAACTCGCCGTCGACTCCATGGTGATCACGCGTCGCGGCACTGAACGCGTATCGCGGTACGCCTTCGGGTTGGCGCGGGCCCGCCGCCGCCAGCCGATGAAGGTCACCTGCGTGGACAAGGCCAACATCTTCCGCTCGATGGCGTTTTTCCGGCGGGTGTTCGACGAGGTAGCGGCTGACTTCGGAGACGTCGTTGCCGAGCACGCCTACATCGATGCTCTGGCACTGTACATGGTGCAGCGGCCCCAGTCCTTCGACGTGCTGGTGATGGAGAACATGTACGGTGACATCATCTCGGACCTCGCCGCCGGGCTCGTGGGAGGTATGGGAATGGCGCCGTCTGCAGACATCGGCGACCAGACCGCCGTCTTCCAACCCTCCCACGGCACGGCTCCTGACCTGGCAGGGAAGGGCGTCTGCAACCCGGTGGCTGCGGTGCTGTCGGCTGCGATGATGCTCCAGTGGCTGGCCGAACGGCATCAGGACGAACGTGCGGCATGGGGCGCCGGGGCGATTCGCGCGGCAGTGGGCCAGGTCATGAGCGTGCCGGGCAATGGCACCCCGGACCTGGGCGGCGCGATGTCGACGGCGGCTGTCGGCGATGCCATTGCCGCCGCCGTTGGCAGGGGGGCGTGACGGGTTCCGCTGCCGGCGAAAAGGTCGGCCACGGCGGCCCCGCAGGCGCGTGCCGCGATCCCCTGGATGGCGCCGCCGAGACGGCCGCCTTCGGTCGGGCGCTGCTGGATTGGTATGACGCCCACGGACGGGATCTGCCCTGGCGGCAGACCCGCGATCCGTACCGGATCTGGATCTCGGAGGTGATGCTGCAGCAGACGCGCGTGGGGCAGATGGAGGCTTTCTACACGCGCTTCCTGGACCGTTTCCCGACGCTGGCAGACCTGGCGGCGGCGGCTGACGCTGAGGTCTTGAAGGCGTGGGAGGGGCTCGGTTACTATGCCCGCGCGCGCCAGCTGCACGGGGCGGCGCGGCAGGTCATGGCTGACCACGGCGGGGCCCTGCCGACGACGCGCGATGGACTGCTGGCGCTTCCGGGGGTGGGGCCGTACACGGCGGCGGCGGTCAGCAGCATTGCTTTCGATCGGGACCACGTGGTCCTGGACGGTAATGTCAGCCGGGTGCTCTGCCGTCTGCTGCTGGTCACCGACCTGCCGACGCGTCAGAGCGTGCGGCAGCGCCTCATCGAGGCCGGGGAAAGGCTATTGGTCCGGGGGCGCGCCGGTGACTTCAACCAGGCGCTGATGGAGTTGGGGGCTCGGGTGTGCCTCCCTGCGGCGCCCCGCTGCGATGGGTGCCCCGTTGGCCTGTGGTGCCGGGTGCGGGCTGCGGGCGCTGACCCGACGGCCGTGCCCCAGCGTCGGCCGCGGCGTCCCGGACCGCATCTGCAGGTTACCGCCGGCATGATCTGGCGTGGCGACCGGCTGCTCCTGGCCCAGCGACCGGCCGGCGGCATGCTGGGTGGCCTGTGGGAGTTCCCCGGCGGCAAGCAGGAGCCCGGCGAAACGTTGGAGGCGTGCCTGCGGCGGGAGATCCGCGAGGAACTGGGCCTGAACATCACGGTCGGCCCTGAGGTGGCCAGCGTCGATCACGCGTACACCCATTTCCGCATTACGCTGCATGCCTTCAGCGCGTGGTCCGGCCGCGGCACGCCGCGCACGCTGGCGTGCGCCGCCTGGCAGTGGGTGGCTCCGGCGGACCTGGGCGCCTTTGCCATGCCGCGCAGCGACCGCCGGATCATCGAGTACCTGGTGGCCCAGCAGGGGGGTGTGCACCCGCCGGTCCGGCCCCCATCACGCCACCGTGGCGGCCATTGATCGCCGCCGCGGCCGCAGCCACTACCACCCTCTTCGCCAGCGGTGACGGAGCCTATGGACGCGGTGATCGCCCAGCTTGCCTACGTCGTCGACCTGTTCGTGCACCTGGACCGCCACCTGGACGCGATTGTCCGTGCCGCTGGCGGTTGGTCCTACGCGCTGCTGTTCCTGGTGGTGTTCTGCGAGACCGGCCTGGTGGTGACGCCCTTCCTGCCGGGCGACTCCCTCCTGTTCGCGGTTGGCGCGATCACGGCGCTTGGATCGCTGCGGCTGGACACGGTCTACGTGCTGCTGTGCCTGGCAGCCGTGCTCGGCGACACGGTCAACTACTGGATCGGTGCCCGCCTGGGGCCCCGGGTCTTCAGTCACTCCGGGTCACGCCTGCTGAACCGCGAACACCTGGAGCGAACCCACCGATTCTACGAGCGGCACGGCGGCAAGACGATCATTATCGCCCGTTTCGTGCCCATCGTGCGCACCTTCGCCCCGTTTGTGGCCGGCGTGGGCACCATGGCGTACAGCCGTTTCTTCGCCTACAACGTGATCGGCGGCGTCCTGTGGGTCACGCTGTTCCTTCTGGGCGGTCGGGCCTTCGGCAACCTCGAGCTCGTGCGGCGGAACTTCTCCATCGTCGTCTTCGCCATCATCGGCCTGTCGGTCCTGCCCATAGTGGTGGAAATAGCGCGGGCCCGCCTGGCCAAGACGCGGCCGCCGGCGTGACACCTGGGCCGTCGGGGCGCTGGCATTACCGTGGCCCGGGGTGCACCGCCAACGCCGGTGCTACCGTCGCGGGCAACTGAGGCCATCCGTCGGCTGTCGGCGACGCCGCGGGCTCTGTTGGCCACGGCGCGGCCGGGCGCTAGCCGTCATCGCGAAAGACGCCGGAACTCGTCGCGGGCCCGCTGGAAGCGGCGGATGCGGCGGAAGAGGATGTAGACCAGGCCCGCCAACGCCAGGTACAGGACATACTCGACTGCTGGGTGCTGCCAGCGCAGCACCGTTGGCCAGAGGCTGAAGATGCAGAGGATGATGAACACATCCTCAAGGCGGCGCCCCCGCCGCCCCGGGTCTGGCGGACCTGCAGATGGATCAGACATCGGCCAATGCCCTGTAGATGGAGTAATTGCGCAGGACCAGCTTGACGTACGAGCGGGTCTCGGCGAAAGGGATCTTCTCGACGAACACATCGTCGTCGTCCAAGGGCAGCTGGTCCGCCCACCGGCGAGCATTGTGGGGGCCAGCGTTGTACGCGGACAGGGCCAGCTGCATACTCAGGCGTCCCTGGCTACCGCCAAAGGCCTGCAGTTGCTGCTGCAGGTAGCGCGCCCCCAGGCGCAGGGCCGGACCGGGTTCAGTCAACTGCGAGGCCTCGAAACCCGGCATACCGACCTGCCGCGCCACTGCCGCACCGGTCTCCGGCAGGAGCTGCATCAAGCCCACAGCCCCGGCGCTGGAACGGGCGTCCGGCGCGAACGAGCTTTCCTGGCGCACCACAGCGAGCACCAGGAAGGCGTCGATGCCCGCCTCTGCGGCCGCCTCTGACGCCTCCCTCCAGTAGTAATCCGGGTACGCGGGGCTGAGGTCGGCCGGCCGCGCCTCGACGCTGTTCCAGACGCGCCCGGCGACCTTCAGGGCCAGGTCGTACCAGCCGAAGCGTTCGTACTGGTCGCGCAACAGGCGCAGGCGACCGGTGTCAGGCCCGGCGCTTTCCTCCAGTAGCCGGGTCTCGCGCTGAGCCGCGGCCACGTCGCCCAATTCGCGCAGGGCGGCGGCGGCGGCCAGGGCGGCCTGGAATCCGGCCCCGGCTGCGGCTCGGTCATCGTCGGCTGTGGCTCGGCCGGTTACCGCCGGCGCCGGGTAGCCGCGGGCCACGGCTCGAGCCGCGTAGTACGAGCGGGGGAATCCCTGGGCTGCCTGGCGGTACCGCTCGGCGGCGCGCGTCGCATCGCCGCATCGCTCGGCTGCCTTGCCTTCCCAGTATAGATTCTGGTCAACCAGGTAACCGGGGCCGCCGTCGGCGGCGGCACCGGCGAAGGCGGCTTCGGCTTCGCCGAAGGCTCCGCGGCAGTAGGCCGCGAAACCAATGCACCAGGCCGCCTCACCGGCGTGTTCGTGGTCGGGGTAGTCGCGGTGCAGGCGCTGGTACGCGCGCGCCGCGATCTCGTACTGGCCGAGACGCTCGGCCGTCCGTCCGGCCTGCCACAGGGCCTCCGGTGTCAGGGGGTGCTTGGGGGCTTTGGAGCTCATCTCGAGGTAGGCATCAAGGGCCGCCTGGTCGCGATCGCGGCGTACCGCCAGGCGCCCCTGGTAGAAGAGGGCGGGCGCGTAACCGCGGGCAGGGTACGCCTGGGACAGGGCCGCCGAGGCCTGATCGAGCTGACCGGCCGCCAGGCAAGCGGCGCCCAGACCGCACCACCATTCGCCGGCCCGGGCATCGCGTGGCCATCGGCGCAGAAGGCGACGGTACTCCGTCGCGGCGGCGGGGAACTGCCGATGAGCGGTGAAGACGGCGGCCCTGACACTGTCGACCGCGGGCGAAGACCCTGCCGGCAGCTGCTGGATGGCTTCCAGTGCCTCGGGTTTGGCGGCGTGCTGCCGGGCCAACTGCAGCCAGCTGGCGGCCGCGCCGGTGCGGTCGCCGGCCGCCCGTTGGGCGATCGCCAGTTGCCGCAGTACCGTGGCATCGGTGGGCCGCTGGCGCCGGAGCGTCTGGTATGCAGCCACGGCCTGCCGGTGCCGACCGTCGGCAGTCAGCCATTCCGCCCGCAGCATCGCCGCCTCCAGACGGACCGCCGGGCTGGTCGCCACCATGGCCAGCGAGTCCGCCAGCCGGTCGGCGGCGGCTACCTCTCCGGTCTGCGCCATGGCCCGCGCCAGCCACAGTCGCCGGTAGTCCTCCAAACGGGGGTCCGCGCCCTGCAGCCGCACCAGACGGCGGCCTGCCGTGGCTGCCTGGCCGGTTTCCAGCTCGCACCGAGCCCGTTGGTATTCCTGCCGGGTGGCGCAGACGGAATCGGTCGAGGCTGCTGCCGTCAGCCAGCGCGACGCGCCGGGATAGTCAAGCTTGGCTATCGATTCGTCGGCCGGACCGCAGACCGCGGCGTTCACCCGCCCCCGCAGGTGCGGCAGGGGGGGCAATGGGGGCGCTGCTGCCTCGAATCGTGGGTGGAGTGCCAGCGTCGCTAGTCCGCCGGCCAGAATCAGGTCGCCCAGCGACAGGATCAGCGTGCGCCGCATTGGCCGTCGTCCCCGCTGTGCGGCGCCCGACAGGGGCGTTGACTCAGTCCGTCGGCGTGGCCGGTTGCGGGTGGGTGTCGTTGGGTGCAGCCATGGCTTGGCCCAGCAGGGCGGCGAACCGCGGGCGCGCCGCGGCCGGGTCCAGACCCGTGCGTTCGACCTGCTCCAACTCCCGCAGATGGCGGCGCACTTGGGCCAAGCCCGAGCGGATATCGCGGGTCAGCTGGTCCAGCTGCCGGTTCAGTTGGGGCGAGACGGGCGAGTCGGTCATGGGTCAGGTCGCTGTGCCGGTCGTCAACGAGGCGGTGCAAGGGCCATCTGCAGCGACAGCCACAGCAAAACCCGCGCCTGTTACTCCCGGCGCTGCCAGTGGCCCCTATCCCTCTGGCGAGCATGGCCATACGACCCAAGCCAGCCGCCGCCGGGCCCGCGGGCCGACGGCGACAGGAAAGACCTTCATGGGAAGAATCGACCCGAGGCGGCAATAGCTTCCGGTGGCCGGTAGCTCAGGGCCGTCGTGGGGCGAACAGATGCGGGCTCTGCCCGAAGTACACCTCCGCAGCCTCCATCACGGTCTCGGAAAGGGTCGGGTGCGGATGGATACACAGGCTCAGGTCCCGGGCCACGGCTCCCATCTCGATGGCCAGCACTCCTTCAGCGATGAGTTCGCCGGCCCCGGGGCCGACAACGCCCACGCCCAGGACGCGATCCGTCCCTGGCTCGATGACGAGCTTCGTCAAACCCTCGGAGCGGGCCAGCGTCGTCGCTCGACCCGAGGCAGCCCAGGGGAAACGCGATACCTTGACAGTGCGGCCCTGCCGGCGCGCTTCCTGTTCCGTCAGCCCGCACCAGGCTAGTTCCGGATCGGTGAACACCACGGCCGGTACCGCTTGGGGCTCGAACACGGCGTGATGCCCGGCAATGGCCTCAGCAGCCACCATACCTTCGTGGGATGCCGTGTGCGCCAGCCCCGAACCGATCACATCGCCAATGGCGAACAGGCTCGGTTCGGCCGTGCGGCGTTGGTTGTCGACGACCATGAACCCGCGCGCGTCGCACTCGACCCGCGTGTGCTCCAATCCGAGCCCCTCGCTGTTCGGGCGGCGACCCACAGAGACCAGGACGCACGCATAGGTCTGGGTAGAGGTAGCGCCGTCGGGGCCGCGGAAGTCAACTTCCAGACCCTTGGCCTCCGGCCGGACGGCCACTACTTGGGTGCTCAGGCGGACTTCTGCGAACAGCTCGCCCAAGCGGGCCTGCAGGGGCTTGACCAGATCGCGGTCGGCTGGCGCGATCAGCGCATCGGTCATCTCGACCACCGAGACCCGGCTCCCCAAGGCGGCGTACACGCTCCCCAGTTCGAGCCCGATATAGCCGCCACCCACCACCAGCAGGGAGCGCGGCACCTGGGCCAGCGCCAGAGCGCCGCTGGAGTCCAGCACGCGGGGGTCGCCCGTCGGGAACAGCGGGACCGTCGCGGGCCGGGAACCAGTAGCCAGGATCGCGTGCCCGAACTGCAGCTCGGTCTGGCCGCCTTCGGCAAGCGTCACCACCGCTTCGTGAGCCCCCGACAACTTCGCTCGGCCGCGCAGGTAGCGGATGCGGCGCGCCTTGACCAACTGCCCCAGGCCGCCGGTAAGGCGCGCTATCACGCCATCTTTCCAGGCGTTCAACCGGTCCAGATCGACCTTGGGCTTGGCGAAGCGCACCCCCCACGCCTCAGCTTCGCGGGCTTCGGAGATCAGCCGCGCCACGTGCAGCAGGGCCTTCGACGGGATACAACCGCGGTACAGGCAGACGCCGCCCGGGTCCGCCTCAGGATCGATGAGGGTGACCTGCAGCCCCAGATCAGCCGCCCGGAACGCTGCCACATACCCACCGGGCCCGGCCCCGATGACCGCTACCTGCGTCTTCTCCATCGTGCCCTCCGTGGTGTTTGGGGCCCCCGGCCCGGGTGTTCAGCCCTCCAAGAGCAGGAAGAAGGGGTTCTCCAGCGCCTGAACGATCCAGTGCAGGAAGCGCGCGCCCCCCGCGCCATCGATCAGGCGGTGATCGAAGGTCAGGGACACGGGCAGTATCAGGCGGGGAACGAACTGGCCGTCGCGGTACACTGCCTGGTGAGTAGCGCGCGCCAAGCCCAAGATGGCCACCTCGGGCGGGTTGATGATGGGAGTGAACCCCACGCTGCCGATGGATCCCAGGTTGCTGATGGTGAAGCACCCGCCCTGCATGTCGTCGGGCGACAGCTTGCGCGCTCGGGCCTTCTCTGCCACCTGCGACAACTCGACCGCCAGTTCCACCAGCGACTTCTGGTCGGCATGGCGAATCACCGGTACCAACAGGCCCCGCTCCGTATCGACCGCCACGCCCACGTGGCAGTACTGCTTGTACACTAGTTCGGCGCGCGCCATGTCGACGCTGGCGTTGAAATCGGGGAAGCGGCGAAGTGCTGTTGCCACCACCCGCAGGGCGATCGCTGTTGGCGTCAGCTTGCCGCCCGCTGCTTCGACTCGTTTGCCGTTGTCCCGGCGCCAGCGCTCCAGCTCGGTGATATCAGCCTGGTCGAAGACCGTGACCTGCGGCACCTGGGTCCACGCCTGGGTAAGGCGCTCGGCGGTGATGCGCCGCACATTGCTCATCGGCTGGCGCTCCACCTGGCCCCACTGAGCGAAGTCCGGCAGGCCGCTGCTAGCCGGAGCCGACGGCGCGATAGCCGGCCCCGAAGCTACCGCTGTGGGCGCCGCTGGCGTGGCCCCGGCTGCGGGCGGCCGGCGCGCATGCGCCTTCACGTCGTCGGCAGAGACCCTGCCGCCGGGGCCCGTACCCGCCACGTGGTTGATGTCCACGCCGATCTCGCGAGCCAGCCGTCGCACCGAGGGCGCGGCGGCTACCAGAGGGCGGCCGACGCCCGCATGCCCGGCCGGCGTCGCCACGCGCGGTTCACCGGTCGGCGCGGCGGGCGCCGCAGTGGGCGTTGGCGCGGCGGGCTGGGCCGGCGCTGCGGCCGGAGGTGCCGGCACGGCCGGTGCGGTCCGGGCCGTCGGCGCCGTTGCCCTCGCTGCCGCCGCAGCCGCCGCTCCGGCGTCGGCCGTCGACAGACTGATGATGACCTGGCCCACCGAGGCTTTCTGCCCTGGCTGCACGTGCACTTCGGTCACGGTTCCGGCCGCTGGAGACGGCACCTCCACCACGGCCTTGTCGGTCTCCAGTTCGATCACCGGCTGGTCTTGGGCCACTTGCTCGCCCACTTTGACCAGTACCTGGACCACGTCGCCGCTGGCGACGTTCTCGCCCAGGTCAGGCAGCCTGAACTCGACGACTCCGCCGGCGGTGCTGGCAGGGGTCGGCGCGGAGGGCGGGTCTGCCGACGGCGCCGGTGTCGCCGTTGGGCCCGGCGCTGCATCACGGCTCTCCAGCGTCATGATCAGTTGCCCGACAGCGGCTTTGCTCCCCGCGGTCACGTGGACCTGGGTGACGACGCCGCCCACCGGCGACGGTACCTCGATGACGGCCTTATCGGTTTCCAGTTCGAGGACCGGTTGGTCCTGCGTGATGGTGTCGCCCGGTGCCACCAGAACGGTGACGACGTCGCCACTGCTGATGTTCTCGCCAAGGTCGGGCAGGTGGAACTCGACGGATGCCATGGGCCTGACTCGCGGAAAACGGGCCGGCGGCAGCGGCCCGAGGCGTGCAACGCATACCGGCGGCGGCCGCCGGCCACAGACGGTCAGCTGAGGACCGGATCGGCCTTGTCCGGGTCAATCTCTAGATCCTTCATGACCTGGCGCACCCGGTCCCAGCCAAGGGTGCCTTCACGTGCGAGGCCGTGTATGGCGGCCAGAGCTATGAAGCGGGCATCGACCTCGAAGAAGTCGCGCAACGCACTGCGGCTCTCGCTGCGTCCGAACCCGTCGGTGCCCAGGATGACCGGCGGGCGGGGGAACCAACGGGAGATGGCGTCCCCCAGGGCGCGGACATAGTCCGACGCAATGACAAAGGCGCCCTCCTGGTGCTGCAGCAGGCCTTCGAGGTACCCCGTGCGCCGCGTTTCCCCGGGGTGATGCCGGTTCCACCGTTCCGTGGCGTGGCCATCACGGTGCAGTTCCTTGAAGCTGGTGACGCTCCATACATCCGCGGCGACGCCGTAGCGCTCAGCCAGGATCTCCTGGGCAGCCACGGCCTGGTTCACGATGGCGCCGCTGGCCAGCAGATGGGCGCGGGGGCCCGATCCGTGGTCCGGGGCCGGCCGGAAGCGGTACAACCCGCGCAGGATGCCCTCCTCCACGCCTCCGGGCATGGCCGGCATCTCGTATTGCTCATTCTCCACTGTCAGGTAGTAGAAGATATCCTCTTGTGCTTCGTACATGCGGCGGATGCCTTCGCGCACGATGACGCCGATCTCGTAGCCAAAGGCCGGGTCGTAGGCCATCAGGTTCGGGACCGGCAGCGCCAACAGATGGCTCTGGCCGTCCTCGTGCTGGAGGCCTTCGCCGTTGAGCGTCGTGCGGCCCGCGGTGCCGCCGACCATGAACCCTTTGCACCGCATGTCGCCAGCCAGCCACACCAGGTCACCGATGCGCTGCATGCCGAACATGGAGTAGTACACGAAGAATGGGATGGTGTTGACGCCGTGGGTGGCGTAGGCCGTCCCCGCCGCGATGAACGAAGACATGGCGCCGGCTTCGGTGATGCCCTCCTCGAGAATCTGCCCGCTTCGGGCTTCGCGGTAGTATGACACCACATCGCGGTCCACCGGTTCGTACAGCTGGCCCACCCGCGAGTAGATACCGAACTGACGGAAGAACGGATCCATGCCGAAAGTGCGCGCCTCGTCCGGGATGATGGGCACGATGTAGCGACCCATCTGGCGGTCCTGCAGCAGCCTGGCCAGGATTCTCACGAACGCCATGGTGGTCGCAATCGGCCGCTCACCGGTGCCGCGGTCGAACTCGCTAAACAGCTCGCGCGGCGGGGTCGCCAACGGTGCCACGGCAACCCGGCGTGCTGGCAGGTAGCCACCGAGGGCTTCGCGGCGCTGCTGCAGGTAACGCATCTCGGGGCTGTCGTCGTCCGGCCGGTAGAACGGGGCCGCATCCACCTGGTCGTCGGGGATCGGGATGCCGAACCGCGTGCGGAACGAGCGGAGCTCAACGTCGTTCAGCTTCTTCTGCTGATGGGTGATGTTTTTGCCCTCGCCGGCCTCGCCCAAGCCGTACCCCTTGATGGTCTTAGCGAGAATCACCGTGGGGCTGCCCTCGTGCGTGGTGGCCGCCAGGTAAGCCGCGTACACCTTTTCGGGGTCATGCCCGCCGCGCTTCATGCGCTGCAACTGCTCGTCCGACAGGTGGCTGACTCGGCTCAGCAGGCGCGGATCGGTACCGAAGAACTCCCGCCGTATGTAGGCGCCGTTCGAAACGATATACTTCTGGTACTGCCCATCGACCACCTCGCCCATGCGCCGTACCAGCAGGCCGTCATCGTCCTGCGCCAAGAGCGGATCCCAGTCCTCGCCCCAGATCACCTTGATGACGTTCCACCCAGCGCCCCGAAAAGCGGCTTCCAGTTCCTGGATCATCTTGCCGTTACCGCGTACCGGGCCATCCAGGCGTTGGAGGTTGCAGTTGATGACCCAGATCAGGTTGTCCAGGCGCTCGCGCGAGGCCAGGGTGATGGCGCCGAGGGTCTCGGGTTCATCGCACTCGCCGTCGCCCAGGAAGGCCCAGACCTTGGCGCTGTCGGCTGGCTTCAGGCCGCGGTCTTCCAGGTAGCGGTTGTACCGCGCCTGGTAGATGGACAGAATGGGCCCCAGTCCCATGGACACGGTCGGGAACTGCCAGAACTCGGGCATCAGCCACGGATGCGGATACGAGGAGAGCCCGCCCCCGGGCCGCAGCTCGCGACGGAAGTTGGCCAGGTGGGTTTCCGACAACCGGCCCTCGAGAAAGGCGCGCGCATAGATGCCCGGCGAGGCGTGGCCCTGGAAGTACACCAGGTCGCCGCCGAACCCGGCGCTGGGGGCACGGAAGAAGTGGTTGAAGCCGACCTCGTAGAGCGTCGCGGCGGAGGCGAAGGTGGAGATGTGCCCACCCGGCGAAGCCTTGTCGCGGTTGGCCCGCACTACCATGGCCATGGCATTCCACCGCACCAGGCTCTTGATGCGCCTCTCCAAGTCGCGGTCGCCGGGGTAAGCCGGCTGCTCCTGCCGAGGGATGGTGTTGACGTACGGCGTATTGGCCGTAAACGGCGCCCGCACGCCCGCCCGCTCAGCCCGGGTTCGCAGCCGGTTGAGCAGTTCAGTCACCTGCGCCGGTGAGCGGTGGGCCAGCACGTAGTCCAGGGACTCGAGCCACTCGCTGAGTTCGAGGTCGAACTCGGCGCTGGGGTTTTCGTTCATGTCGCGTCCGGATCCTGGCTGGGGTGGCGGGGCGTATCGACCCCTCATATCGACGGCGGCCGACGACTGTGCCGGCAGCGGTCGGGTGGCCGGCGGGGGGGTGCTCACCCGCAGCTGGCCCCGGTGGCAGGCCGATCCGGTCAAAGATGCGAAAAAGGGGCAGGGGCACAAGGCAACCCGCGGGAGGGCGGGGCGCGCCTGGCCGGCCGCGCGCCGTCGCACTTGGAGGCCGGCGACGAGGAGCATCCTTTCGCCTATTATTGCCGGACCACAGTACGGGTTCGGGTGCCCGGGCCAACCGCGCCTGCCCCAGGCACCGCGGTTGTCGCTGCGCAGGTCGCGGGTCCGGGGCAGAACCCGCGGCGGCGCGGAACCGCGTCTGCTGGTGCCGGCGTCCAACCACCAGGCCTGCTGGCCTGCCGTCGGCAGCCCGGCTGGCGGTGGCTCCGCCCCTCGCCGTCCTCGTCCACGCGCACCCCGAGGGTTCCGCCCATGCGTTCCCGGTGGCGACAGCGCCTGACCGCGTGGCAGACCGCCCTGCTGGTGTCGGTCCTGCTCCACCTGATCGGCCTGTATCTGGTACAGACCGCGCGCTGGGGAGAGCTGGACACTGTCGCCTTCCGCATGCGCCTGTCCATACCCCTGCCGCGTTTTGAGCCACCGCCCATGCCGGTGGCTGGGGGCGGCGTTGGCAGCCATGAGGCCAACGGCCGGGTGACGCAGCTGCGGGCGCCCGGTGGGCCCGGGTCCCTGCCGGCCGGCATCGCCGCGTCGCTGGCTCCCACGACGCCCGGCGAGCTGGGCCCTGCCCCACCCATGTCCCTGCGCGAGCCAGGGTCCGGCATCAAGGCCGACCGGCCGCAGTTTGCCGCCGAGCACGTCCTGGGAGGGGCCGAGCTCTCGCGTCTGCCGCCTGCCGCCGAACTGGCCACCGGCCGCGGGGATCACGGGGTCTCGCCCATGGACCTGCTGCGGATGGTCGATCGGGCCCGCGCCAACCACGACCAGGCCGTGGTCATGGTTGACCCGACCAGTCGCCAGGACCTGGTCGGCTACATCAACCTGGCGCGCGTCCGCGTCTACGGCGCCGGCGCTCCGGCAAAGGGGCTGGATGCTCTGGCCCGGTACCTGCGCGACCACACCGGCTTGCTGGCCCAAGTACAGGAGAAGGAGTACGACTACTTCCTGTCCCCCGACCTGCTGAAGGCGCCGATACACTTCCTGGTCCAGGGCGCCGGACACCCCACCTGGGGCGATCGCCTGGTGGCCTTCAGTGGCCCCGAACAACAGCAGCTGGGCCAGTACCTGCGTCAAGGCGGCTTCGTGTACTGCGAGGGAAGCAACTACTTCCTGGAACAAATGGTCCACCAGTTCCAGACCATCCTGGGCCGCGACGGCGCGCTCTTCAACGTTCCTGTCGGCCACGACGTGTATAACTCATACTACACCTTCGGGGGCGGTTTCCCGGGCGAAGACAAGACTCGGGGCCCGTTTGCGGTCGAGAGCAGCGGCTGGTACTTCCCCGTCAGCCGCACTGGGGCGCAGGTGGTGGCGCCGGGAGCCGGACCCGCCCCCCAGGCGGCCGCCACCACTAACCAGTTCGCTGCGGCGACCACGGACGAGCCGCAGCTGGCCGCTGGCCTCTGGGCGGTGACCTGCAAGGACCGTGTGGTGGGCCTTTTGAGTGACCTGCCGCTGACCCTCGGCTGGGCGCGCAGCTACGACGTTACCGACAACGGCCAAGGTGCCGCGCCCAACGAACCGGTGCTGATGGCCGGCGTCAACGTCCTGGCCTATGCCCTTACGGCGCGCGGCGGCTTGACGCCTAAGGAAGACCGCCCGGCATGGATGCCGGGACGCCCGGTGGCATCTCTGCCTCCATCCGGGAGTCCCGGCCGCGATCTGGCGGCCCGCACCGAACGCCTGGCGGGCGCCCTTGACGCGTCGCTAGCCGTGGTCATGGCGCCGCTGGGTCAGCCCGCAGGGCCGGGAGGCATCCAGGTTATCCTCGACGGCCGCTATCGCCTTGAGAGCCTGAATCCAGCTCTCAACGGTCTGCTGCTGCACAACGTACCGACCGGGCGCCACGCCCTGGAGGTACGTTACGACGGCTCGTCCCGGCAGGTCGAGGTCGAGCTTGAGGGGGGCAAGGTGCAGACCGTCACGTTCGCTTTGAGTCGGTTGGGTTTCGTTACCCGCTTGCGCCTGCAACCGCAGGCCGAGCAGGTGGCGCTGGAGGCCTGGCTGCGCGCCTTCCCCGACCTGCGTGTGGATGAGGTGTTTCTGGTGGACGACCGCAATGTCCTCGACGGCGCCTCAGGGCACTGAGGTCAGCCGCCGCCAGCCGCAGCCGGGCAGCCGCGCGGACCCGGCGGTCCGTTCAGACCTGACCTGACGCTCGGTCGGCGGCGTTGCCGGCCTCGCGCAGGGCTTGCTCCAACCGTAACCGCTGCTCGGGTTCCATCTGTTGCGCGTGGTCGGCGGTGGGGAAGGCCCCGGTCTGCACGTCCTGAACGTACGCGCGGAAGGCGCTGGCCATGGCTGGTCGCAGGTCGGCATAGGCTCTGGCCAGACGCAGCGGCTGCTGGTTCAGGCCCAATAGGTCGGTGACGGTCAACACCTGACCGTCACAGAAGCGGCCGGCGCCGATCCCGATGGTCGGGATCGAGAGGCGCTCGGTTACCGCCTGGGCCGCTTCTTCGGTCACCATCTCGAGCACCAGGGCAAACGCCCCGGCATCTTCCAGGCGCCGCGCCTCGTCCAGCAGGTGCAGCGCGCCGCGTACCCCCTTGGCCTGGAACTTGGGCACGGTGCCGCGGCGTTCGCTATGGACAAACAGGTCGGGTGACTGGGTCTGCGGCGTGTACCCGATGTGCCCCATGACCGGCATGCCGGCCTGGACAATGGCCCGCGTCTGCGCCACGACTTCGCTGCCGCCCTCAAGCTTGACCCCTTCGGCCTCAGCTTCCTGGACCAGCCGGCCGGCGTTGCGTACCGCCGCGTCCACCGCCACCTGGTAAGACAGGAAGGGCATGTCGGCCAGCAGGAAAGCACGGTCGACGCCCCGCCGTACCGCCCGCGTGTGGTGGAGCATGTCGGCCATGGTCACCTGCTGCGGACCGCGGTATCCGAGCACATTAGTGCCCACCGAGTCACCCACGAAGACAATGTCGGCGCCGGCTTCGTCCTGCAGGCGGGCGGTCGGGCAGTCATAGGCCGTCAGCATGGCGATACGGGGACCGTGAGCCTTGCGGCCGCGCAGGTCAGCGACCGTCACCTTGGCTGCAGAGGGTGCATTCACAAGCGGGCCTCCGGAATGGATTCGTCGATCGATATTAGCGCGGTAGGCCCGGGCCGGCAACGGCACCCGCGGGTTGGCGCCCCCGGTCGGGCCGGGTGCGACCGCGGTGGCTGGATGCGCACCGCTTCTGCCGCTGGGGCGTCCACCGGCCCCGCGGCGCGGGAACCGGCTAGCATTGCGGTGGCCGGGTGGGAACCGCCCCTGCGGCCGCGGCGCCCCCGGTCGGGCCGGGTGCGACCGCGGTGGCTGGATGCGCACCGCTTCTGCCGCTGGGGCACCTACCGGCCCCGCGGCGCGGGAACCGGGTAGCATTGCGGTGGCCGGGTGGGAACCGCCCCCGCGGCCGCGGCGCCACCCGGCTGGGCTGCGGCCGAGTCGCGCCGGGTGCCGCCACCACCCGCAGGCCATTGACGGCGCCCCCCGGAGCGTCAATCTTGTCGTCTCGTGCCGTAGTGCCGTTTTGGTGTCGTACCTTCCAGACCCGACGCCGGGTCCGGAGCTTCCCGCAGGACCACGGGCATGGCACAGCTTCGACCACCTGCACCGCGCCGGGCGGCGCCCTGGGCCCAAGCCGGCGAGTATGTAGGGGCCGGCTTCCAGTTCGCGGCCACCATCCTGCTGTGCCTGTTCGGGGGGCGCTGGCTCGACGGCCGCCTGGGCACGGCGCCGTGGCTGCTTCTCACCGGGGTCTTCCTGGGCGCCGCCGCCGGTTTCCTCAATCTGTACCGTGACCTGACCCGGCCGGGTGGCCCGGCGGGTCGCCGTGGGCGCTGATCATGTGGCTGGGTTTTGAGGTGGGCGCGGCCATCTCGGCCGTCACCGCCAGCGTCACCTGGGTGGTGTTCCGCTGGGCTGTCAGTCAGCGTCCGGCCGTCTTCGCCCGGGTGTTCGTCGGCGGCATCGGTGTCCGCCTGCTGGTGGTCAGCGCGGCGGCACTGCTGATCTTGGGCCTGACCGACCTGCACCGGGCCGGTTTCGTCGCCGGACTGATCTCGACCTACCTGCTGCTGCTCGGGCTCGAGGTGGCCTATCTGCTGCGTCGCAGCCGCAGCCTGACGCGCGCTGCGCCCGGTGCCGAGGCTGTCCAGTGTCAGGGGCCGGAACCGGTTGACACTCCTGTGGGCAGGTCGTAGTTTATGGCTCCCTTGGCGCGTGGCGCCGCTGCAGTTCATCCCCTCCACCTCAAGCCCACGACGGCATCGTGACGCGATACCGGGAACGGGTTGGCCATGGCGGCTGAAGCTCAGGCTGCTGAGGCAGCGGGCAAGCTGGACATTCTGGGCCACATCCAGGACAAGAGCTACCTCGATGTGCCGGTACTGGATGCCCACCACCTGATCGACGGTCGGCTCAACCTGATTGAGTTGCCGCCGGTGCAGATCATGGGCGTGACTATCGATTTTTCGATCACCAAGCATGTGGTGATGATGTGGCTGGCGGCGGCGCTGGTGGTCGGCTTCATGCTGCGCGCCTTCCGCCGGCCTAGTCGCGTGCCGCGGGGCATGGCCAACCTCCTCGAGGCCATGGTGGTGTTCGTCCGCGACGACATTGTCTACGCCACCATGGGCGAGCGAGGTCGGCCGTACCTGCCGTACCTGCTCACCGTCTTCTTCTTCATTCTCACGTGCAATCTACTGGGTTTGATCCCCTACGCGGCCACCGCAACGGGCAACATCAGTGTTACGGCGGCGCTGGCATTCTGCACTTTCGTCGTCATTCTCATTGCCGGCATTGCCAACAACGGGCTCTTCGGTTACCTCCGCAGCCTCGTGCCCCACGGCGTGCCGGCTTGGCTGCTGCCGATCATGATCCCGGTCGAGGTGCTGGGTGTTTTTGCCCGGCCCTTCGCGCTCTGCATTCGTCTGTTCGCCAACATGATGGCCGGGCACGTGGTCATTCTGGCCTTGCTGGGTATGATCTTCCTGTTCGGGACCTTGGGCGTAGCGCCGGTATCAGTGGCGTTCGCCGCCGCCATCTACCTGCTCGAGATCTTCGTGGCTTTGGTTCAGGCGTTCATCTTCACGCTGCTTTCGTCTCTCTTCATCGGCATGGCGGCCCACCCCGAGCATTGACCGGGGGGGTGCCATCAACTGTTTGAGAAGGAGTGGAACATGGAACTTGCGGGGATCGGTACCGGTATCGGTGCTGGCGTCGGCGCGGGCCTGGTGGCCTTGGGCGCTGGCCTCGGGATTGGGCGCCTGGCAGCATCGGCTCTGGAGGGCGTCGCCCGCCAGCCCGAGGCAACGGGCGATCTGCGCGTCACCATGATCATCGCGGCGGCTCTGATCGAGGGCGTGGCCCTGTTCGGTCTGGTGATCTGCTTCCTGCTGGCCACCAAGTAGCGCCTCCGACTTCCACCGAGAGCTGCCATGTTACTGCAACCCCATGCGGGGACCATCGCCTGGACGATCATCACGTTCCTGGTCGTCCTGGTTATCCTCAGGGGGACTGTGTGGAAGCCAGTGCTGCAGGCCCTCGATCAGCGCGAAGCGGGCATTAAAGAGGCGCTCGAAGGCGCTGAGCGAGTGAGGCAGCAGGCCCAGTCCATGCTCGAGGAGCAGGAACGTCGTGCGGCCGCCGCCGACGCCGAAGCTCGCGAAACGGTTCGATTGGCCCGCGAGGCGGCCCAACGCGCCGGGCAGGAAATCATCGAGGCCGCCCGCAAGGAGGCCCAGCAGGCGGTGACCCAGGCGCGGCTCCGCATCGAGAGTGAGCAGCGCGCTGCCGTGGCCGAGTTGCGGCGCGAGGTGGGCGAACTGGTAGTCAAAGCGGCGAGCGCCGTGATCAGTGCCAACCTCGACGACGAGCGAAACCGACG